>JAZUQD010000417.1:0-6232 GCA_045605505.1 Pradoshia sp. | reverse complement strand
GCTCACCTCATATTCATCGGCAATTTCACCCAGGGAATAATCGTCCAGATAATAAAGAGACATATAACTTTTTTGCTTTGGTGTCAGCAATGATTGATAGAAGTCATATAGGTAATTCATCCGCATTGTTTTCTCGAGCATTACTGACCCTCCAACTCTGTTAAGTGAAATACCTTTACAAATACAAGTTTAATCGGTAAATCAAAGAATGTCAAGAACCCATTCCCAAAGAGATAAAGCTTGTTTTATCAAGGTTTTAGAGGGGCGCTGTCACATACAAGTCAGAATGTAAAAATTGATTTTACCCCTTTTATTAAACAAGCGTTAATTTCAGAATTAGCGTTCTACTCTCTTAATATCGATTCTTAGAGAGAGCCAACGTAATTCACGTTACACCCTATAGGAGCCTCCAGGTTACTAATCTATTTGGGATCCTTATTACATACAAAAAAGAGCCTGTGATTGACCACAAGCTCTTCCTTCAAACATGTTTATTCTTCAGCTTTATCTACTAATTCAGCAAACAAACCATACACAAATTGTTCAGCATCAAATACCTGCAAATCATCCATTTGCTCTCCCAAACCTGCAAATTTAACCGGTATTCCAAGCTCATTTCGAATCGCAATAACGATTCCGCCTTTTGCTGTCCCATCCAGCTTTGTCAGAACAATTCCGGAAACATCCGTCGCTTCCTTAAAGGTTTTCGTTTGAATCAGCGCGTTCTGACCTGTTGTAGCGTCCAGAACTAGGAGCACTTCATGTGGTGCACCCGGGACTTCCCGTTCAATAACCTTTTTAACCTTCTCAAGCTCTTTCATAAGATTAACCTTATTTTGCAATCTACCCGCTGTGTCGCATAGAAGGATATCTGCTTTACGTGCTTTGGCAGCCTGTACGGCATCGTACATAACCGCAGCAGGATCTGAACCGGCTCCTTGCTTAATCACATCTACACCAACCCGGTCTCCCCATACTTCCAATTGTTCGATTGCACCAGCACGGAATGTATCCCCCGCTGCCATAAGTACCTTTTTGCCCTCACTTTTATATTTATGAGCAAGCTTCCCAATCGTTGTCGTTTTACCAACACCATTTACGCCAACAAATAGAATGACTGTCAGCTGACCGTCCTGAATGTTAACCGCATTGGATTGCTCCTCACCAGATTGATAAATTTCCACTAGCTTCTCAGAAATAACGCTTTGCACATCTTTTGTGTCTTTAATATTGCGGCGTTTAACTTCGAATTTCAATTTATCAATTAATTCCATAACAGTTTCGACACCGATATCTGCCTGAATCATGACGTCTTCAAGCTCTTCAAAAAAATCTTCATCCACTTCTCGGTAACGAGCAACTAAATCGTTGACCTTCTCCGAAAATGAATTCCTTGTTTTAGTTAATCCTTGTTTAAACTTTTCAGATGTAGTGCTTGTCTGTTCAGTAAACTTTTCTTTTAGCTTCTTAAAAAAACTCATGTATTTACCACCTTTATGTTGATTCAATCAATTGCCTGGATTCCTCCATACGGACAGACACCAGCTTTGAAACTCCTGATTCCTGCATCGTAACACCATACAGAACGTCAGCTTCCTCCATTGTTCCCTTACGGTGAGTAATCACAATAAATTGGGTCTCTTTACTATATTTCTTTAGATACTGGCTAAAACGGTATACATTCGCTTCATCAAGCGCTGCTTCCACTTCATCCAGTATACAAAACGGTACCGGTCTTACGCGCAAAATCGCAAATAGGAGGGCGATGGCTGTTAATGCACGTTCTCCACCAGATAATAAACTGAGATTTTGCAGCTTTTTACCTGGCGGCTGAGCAATAATATCCACACCAGTATTCAGTATATCATTCGGATCTGTTAATTTGAGTTCAGCACGTCCCCCTCCAAACAGCGATGGGAACACCACATTGAATTCCTTTTTAATCGCATTGAAGGTAATCTCGAAACGGCGCTTCATTTCTTCATCCATTTCATCGATAACCTCAAACAATGTATCTTTCGCTTCCTGCAAATCATCTCTCTGGGCAGTTAAAAATTCATATCGCTCAGAAACACGATCGTATTCTTCAATTGCGCCGATATTTACGGTTCCCAGCTCTTCAATAGAAAGCTTAATTAATTTAACTTTACGCTTCGCTTCTTCAGGTTCAACCGAAAGCTGATATTGCTTTTTAGCCGCTTCAAATGTGAGCGTGTATTCTTCTCTCAGTGTATCTAAACGGGCATCCATCTCCACATCTAATCGATTCAACTTGATTTCTTCATCTTTTAATGTTTCAGATAAGCCTTTATATTGACGCTTCCACTCTTTTAGTTCAGCTTCACTTTCCTCAATAAGCTTCAATAATTCTTGTCGCTTTGTCCGTAAAACATTAATTTCACGAACCGCTTCTTCCTTCTGTTCCAGCTTTTCTGCAGCTGTTTGTTCCAGACTGGTTTCTCCTGTAGAGCTTGATGACATTTCGCCATCTAACAAGGCAAGATCTTCCTCATTCTCACGAATGTTTTGTTTCACTTCATTCATTTCGGATGTCAATCTCTCCACTTCATTTTGCTGGTGCTGAAGTTGTTCCGTTTTTGAGGCTAATTGAATCTTTAATTCATTTAATTCCTCAACCAGGACATCCTTGCTCGATTGGTCCATCTGCTTTTGTTCTGTATACCTACTAATATCGGTATCCATTTGTTTTATAGATATTTCATAGGAAGAAAGGCTGTTTATCAATTCTATTTTCCGTTTTTCTTTTAGATGACGCTCTTCATCGAGAGAAGATTTTTCCATATCATAAATGGTCAATCGTTCATTGACATTGCGCTCTTCAATTTTAAGTTCCCGTATTTGCCCTTTAATGGATTCTTCATTCAGGCGAAGAGTTTCCCCAGCTTCTCGAAGGCGGGTGACTTGTTTTTCAGACTCAGCTAAATCTGCTTTTATTTTCTTGACATGAGCTTCCAGTTTAGCTGTCTGTTCTTCCATTTGCGTAATTTTATCAACCAACTCTTCTTTTTCACCTTTACGCGAAAGAATAGAAGAACCAGACTGCCTGTTTGCTCCACCAGTCATCGCTCCACCAGGGCTGACAATATCTCCTTCAAGGGTGACAATTCGATATCGATACCCAGCAAGTTTGGCAATTTCATTAGCTCCGACTAAATCTTTCACAATGAAAACATTGCCTAAAAGGCTCATCATGACATCTTTATATTTCTCATCAAACTGCACAAGATCAGCAGCAAGTCCAATAAAGGCCTGATGGGATGCGGATGTCTGCAAAACTTGAGCTGGCACGTATTTCCCTTTAATAGTTGATAAAGGCAGGAAGGTAGCTCTGCCCAAGCGGTTCCTTTTTAAGAAAGCAATCGCAGAACGGGCATGCTGTTCTTCTTCTACAACGATATTTTGTAAAGCTCCGCCCAATGCAGTCTCAATCGCAACAGCATAATCCTTCGGCACATGAAGCAATTCAGCAATAGCTCCTTCAATTCCGTGTAAATTTTTATTCTTCTCTTTAAGAATCTCCTTTACACCCTGGAAAAATCCGGAGTAATCCTCTTCCATCTCTTCAAGCATTTCTTTTCTTGATTTTGCTTTTTGCAGGTATTGATAAGCCTGATAAAGAGTTTTTTCTTGTTTTTCATATTGTGTTTTCAAGTTTTCATGCGAACGTTGCAAATCACGATAACGGTGTATTTGATTCTCCAAATCATGCTGAACAGCATGCAGGCGTATTTCCGTTTCTTTCAAACGAGCCGTCACCTGTTCCCTTGAAGACAATAATTTTTCATTATCCTGATCCAGCTTTGCATGCTTATTTTGCTGCTGGCTTAATTGCTGTTCCAAATAGGTTAGCTCATGTTTTGCCGCTGCCTGCTGGTTCAACTGTTCAATATACTCACTTTTTAATGCATCAATCTTCGCTTCCAGATCTCCATCAAAGTTACTGAGCAGGCTTTGTTTCTCTTGCAATTTCTGTTTTGATTTTTTTGTTTCTGCTTGGAGAAGATGCAATCTGCTCATTTTCTCATCCCGAACATTGGTAACCTGAATTAATTTATCTCTCCAGTTTTGCAAACTTTTTTCGAGATGCTGTTTGTTTTGGCTTGCATTCTTCATTCTTTCAATGAGAACTTGTTTACGTCCTTCTACCTTTTCAAGTTCTTCACTGACAGATAACAGGGTAGACTGCAGTAATTGAATACGATTATCAAGCTCTGATAGTTGCAATCGGATCGCCTCTACCTCAGATTCTTTTTTCTGAATTAATAATCCGAATTGAGAATCCTTTGCTTGATGATCTTCCAGCTGTTTTGATAAAGCCGTCCATTTTTCATGAAGAACTTCTATCTCATATACAAGTAAGGCAGCTTCAAATTCCTCAAGCTCCTCTTTTTGCTGAAGATAATCGCGGGCAATGGATGCCTGGATTTTAAGCGGCTCCACCTGCCCCTCCAACTCATGCAGTATATCGTGAACGCGGTTCAGGTTAGCTCTTGTTTCCTCTAGCTTAACTTCCGCTTTCTTCTTCCTTGTTTTATATTTTAATACACCGGCAGCTTCTTCAAATATCGTGCGGCGTTCCTCCGCTTTACTGCTTAAAATTTCTTCTACTTTTCCCTGGCTAATGATTGAAAAAGCTTCCTTCCCAAGACCTGAATCCATGAATAAATCAACAATGTCTTTAAGTCGACATGGCTTTTTATTAATGAAAAAGTCACTGTCACCAGAACGGGTTACCCTTCTTGTGACACTAACTTCATGGAAATCAATCGGAAGGAACTGACTCTCATTATTTAAAGTTAGCGTAACTTCTGCAAAGTTAAGAGCTTTTCTGGAGTCACTTCCAGCAAAGATGATATCCTCCATTTTGGATCCTCTTAACGATCTTGCAGATTGTTCGCCCAACACCCAACGAATTGAATCTGTTATATTACTTTTGCCGCTCCCATTCGGACCCACCACAGCAGTTACACCTGAGACAAATTCAACGGAAATACGTTCAGCAAAAGATTTAAAACCTACTATATCCAATCGTTTCAAGAACAATTGTTTATCTTCTGACATGGTACCCAACTGCCTTTTAATTTTTTATTTACTGCTTTTCTGCAAGTTAATCAGTGCTTGCTGTGCAGCATGCTGTTCTGCTTCTTTTTTTGATTTGCCCTTACCTGCCCCAAATTCTTTCCCATTCAAGGAAACTCTGGCAACAAATTCTCTATTATGAGCAGGGCCTTTTTCGTTCAGTATTTTGTACTCCAATGTACCAATACCATCTTTTTGAACCAATTCCTGTAGCTGGCTCTTAAAATCCATCACATGAGAAAAAGCACCGTCGTCGATTTTGGGATAGACAGATTTTTTTAGAAACTCAATTACAACATCTAATCCCTGATCTAAATATAAGGCACCGATAAACGCTTCGAAGACATCTGCCAAAAGAGCCGGGCGTTCTCTACCGCCAGTCATCTCTTCCCCTTTACCCAATAAAATTAAAGGGCCAAAAGAATATTCAAGCGCAAATTTAACAAGGGAAGGTTCACAAACAATAGCAGCCCTAAGTTTTGTTAGTTCTCCTTCGCTCATCGTGCTAAACTTTTTATATAAAAACTGAGAGACAGTTAATTCCAGCACCGCATCCCCTAAAAATTCCAGCCTTTCATTATCTTCGTATGGTTTTCGACGATGCTCATTCACATAGGATGAATGTGTAAATGCTTGTTTTAATAGGTTGATGTCGTTGAATGATACACCAAGCTTGTCCTGAAATGCCATAAAATCCGCATCAGTATTTGTCTTTTTTTTACTTTTTTGCATATTGACCCCCTGCTAATCTGACTAAAAAGTTTCTCACATTTTAGTATATATAAATCCATAGAAATGGAAAAGGCACAAAATGAAAACGTCATTCTCTAATCTCAGTGTTTTTCATATATACAAGCATCTTTTATAATAGCATGAAAAGCTCCGTATTTATACGGAGCTCTCCAAAGGAAACTAATTAGTTTTGGCTTTTTATGTAGTTCACAGCATCGCCAACAGTTGAAATTTTTTCAGCATCATCATCTGAAATTTCCATACCGAATTCATCTTCAAGTTCCATTACTAATTCAACAACATCAAGTGAATCAGCACCAAGATCATCTTTAAAAGAAGCTTCAAGTGTAACTTCGGATTCATCTACACCAAGGCGATCTACGATTATTTTAGTTACTTT
>JAZUQD010000416.1:0-6490 GCA_045605505.1 Pradoshia sp. | reverse complement strand
AAAGAGGATACGTCACTTTAATCGGTATCAGGATATCATACGCGCTATGATTCATCATGGGTTCGGATCTATTGCAAAAGAACTTGGATTATCCGATATGTTGCCGTTTGGAGGACAGTGGACATTTGAGAGTAAGGAGGTGAAGGATCGGCCGGCTGCCGAAAGGATTCGTGCTATCCTTGAGGAACTGGGTCCGACTTTTATTAAGCTTGGACAAATGCTGAGTACACGGCCTGACATCGTTCCTCCCTCCGTTATTTTGGAATTGGAAAAGCTACAGGATCATGTACCTGCATTCTCCCCTGAAGAAGCTAAAAAGATTATTGAAGATAATTTGGAAGCGCCAATTGAAGAACTATTTGCCGAATTTATGGAAGAACCATTAGCCGCGGCTTCCATCGGTCAAGTACATAAAGCTGTTCTGCACACAGGGGAACAGGTAGCTGTCAAGGTACAACGTCCCAACATCCAGGGGAATATTGAGACAGATCTTGAAATTCTGCATAATATAGCGAGATTAGCAGAAAAACGATTTAGCTTGGCAGAAGATTATGGAATAAGTGATATAGTGGATGAATTTTCCCACTCCTTACACCAAGAACTTGATTATGGTATAGAAGGAAGGAACTCCGAAAAGATTGCCAATCAATTTATCGACAATGACAAAATTAAGATACCATCTATTTATTGGGACTACTCTACTAAGCGGGTATTAACAATGGAATATGTAGAGGGAATAAAAATTAATGATGTTGATACGTTGAATGAACTTGATTTTAACAGGCAATTAATCAGCGAGCGTTTTACAGATGCGATGATGAATCAAATCTTAATCACTGGCCTGTTTCATGCGGATCCTCATCCAGGCAATATCTCAATTCAACCAGGAAACCGGATTGTTTTTATGGATTTTGGAAATGTAGGACACTTGGATACACGTATGAAGTATGCTTTTGCGACGATGATTATCGCCCTGAAACGAGGCAATACGGACAGTGTTATGCGGGCTCTTCTAAAACTAGGTTTTACGCCCGACGATATCAATTATGATAAACTGCGATCTGATGTGGAGGAAATCATTGATAAGTACTATGGACAGCCATTGAATACCTTAAGTATGAGTGATGCAATAAATGATTTCTTTACATTAACCTATTTGCATCATATCCGTATTCCATCTGATCTCACTATGCTGGGTAAAACCTTCCTTGCAGTTGAAGGAGTGGTCGAGACACTGAACCCAGAATTCAATATCATTGATGTGATAGAGCCATTTGGAGAGAAGCTCATTAAAGAGAGAGTGAAGCCAAAAAACTTAGCAGACTCTTTGTGGAATAAAGTAGTGGAATACACGGATATCCTAGACGAGATGCCCCGCAGCTTAAATGAATTAATAAATAAGCTGAAAGAGGGTAAATTCAGTGTACAAATAAAAGTACCGCAGCTAGATGTATTTCTTGGTAAAATGGATAAGGTTGCCAACCAGCTTTCTTATGCGATTATTCTGCTATCTTTTAGTATTATTATGGCAGGTTTGATTATAGGCTCATCATCGAGAGATGGTAGTTCTATTTTATGGCAAGTGCCTATTATAGAGATTGGTTCCGTTATTGCAACCTTAATGGTACTTTATTTACTGTATTCAATCTTTAAATCAGGTAGATTTTGAGAGGAAGATTTTACGTGGGAAATGTCAAGACGAATGCATTGCGCATATTAGATCAAAAAAAGATTGAGTATGAGATGTTTCAATACGACAATCGAGATGGAAAAATAGATGGAATATCCGTTGCAGAAAAAGTAGGGCAAGACTACAGGCTTGTTTTTAAGACCCTCGTCACATCTTCGGGAAGTGGTGCCATTTATGTTTTTGTGATTCCTGTAGATTCAGAGTTGGATTTAAAAAAAGCAGCTAAAGTAGCTGGTGAAAAGAAAATCGAGATGCTTCCCATGAAAGATATTCAAAAGTGGACGGGATATATACGGGGCGGCTGTTCTCCAGTGGGAATGAAAAAGCTATATCGAACGTACATAGATGAGTCAGCTGAAAATCAGGATAAGATCATCGTCAGTGCAGGGAAAATTGGTGTGCAAATGAAATTAAAAGTTGAAGATTTGCTTGCAGCTGTGAATGGTGAGTTGGCTGAAGTTATACATAGGTAGAAAGGTCTCGATGAAGGCCTTTTTTTGTTATCTGCTTAATAATCAGTATTGAGTTCTTTATTCAATTTAGGAATATTCGGTAAGTTTATTTACAATATTTGGGTTTGTGCCATATGATAGAGGAGGGGAATAGAAATTTTTCGAATTATAAGGGGGCGAATTAGATGAATAAAAAATATACACACATCGAAACGGCTGCTATCCATGCCGGATATGATTCTAATGAACATCAGGGAAGCTTATCCATGCCTATCTACCAAACTTCCACCTTTACTTTTCAATCTGCTGAACAGGGGGAACAGCGATTTGCGGGTACTGATAATGGATTTATTTATTCCCGTTTAGGCAATCCAACCGTACGTTCCTTAGAAGAAAAGATTGCTGTATTGGAAGGCGCAGAAGAAGGAATTGCATTTGGGTCAGGTATGGCGGCTGTATCAGCTGTTTTAATGGAAATGACCAAAGCAAATGAGCATATTCTCTGCTCGCTCGGTATATATGGATGTACATTTGATTTATTAGTCATGATGAAAGAAAAATATAATATTGGGTATGATTTTAGCCCAATGGAAACAGAAGAACAAATACAGGAATTAATTAAGCCTGAAACTGCTTGCATATTTGTTGAAACGCCAATTAATCCAACTATGCGAGTCATTGATTTGGAGATGGTGGCAAGAGTGGCGAAAAGAAATGGGATTCCAGTCGTTGTGGATAATACATTTCCATCCCCCTACTTGCAACAGCCTCTTCAGTTGGGATGTGACGTTGTCGTCCATAGTGCAACAAAATATATTTGCGGACATGGCGATGTAGTGGCAGGCTTAGCTGCTGGCTCTCACGAATTTATCTCACGAGTAAGAAAAACAATCTTAAAGGATGTTGGCGGTATTATGGCACCTTTTGACGCTTGGCTTTTGTTAAGGGGAATTAAAACATTGCCAATTCGTATGGATCGTCATAGCGAAAATGCTCAAAAATTATATGAAAAACTTAAAGAACATCCAAAAGTTGAGCGTATTTATTTTCCAGGGGATCAGCAAAATGTTGGATATGAGGCAGCTATGAAACAAATGCGCCAGCCTGGAGGGGTCATCGCTTTTGAGATAAAAGGTGGGAAAGAGGATGCGCAAGCCTTCCTTAACAAGATGGAACTCATTAAAATCGCAGTCAGTCTAGGGGATGTTGAAACGTTGATTTGTCACCCAGCTTCCATGACACATGCTATTATTCCTGAAGCGGAACGGTTGGAAATGGGTGTAACAGACCAGTTGCTGCGCGTATCCGTAGGATTAGAATATTGGGAGGACCTATGGGTGGATATTGAACAAGCGCTTGGTGAATGAAAAGAATATGATGATAAAGCTGAATCTTTATGAGTGAGATTCAGCCTTTATCGTGTGGAGGATTACTCTTGTGAGGATTTCCACTCCATGCATCATACAGGAACGATCAAATGTCATGTTTGGATGATGAAGACCGGGAGTTAAATCAGCACCGAGAGCCAGCATCGTCGCCTTTATGGAAGGTCGTAGTTTCGTATAAAAGTGAAAATCGTCACTTCCTGGTGTGATAATCATCGGGCTTAACGCCTCGCGCCCCATTGTGTCCAGAATAGCCTTTTCCATATAGTGAGTCGCTTGTTTGGAGATAATGGAAGCGGGTGTATCAGGATGCTGTTCATGTTGGATCTGAATGCTGAATATGGATTCCAAAAGGGCAAATGTCTGTTTTAGTTTTTCCTGTATAATGCGTAAGTCATCATTTGTTTGAGCCCTGGCATCAATTCCAAATAAAGCGGTCCCTGGTATGATATTTAAATTGTCATTGCCCGCCTCGAAGCGGGTAATTTTAATAGAATGAGGCTTGATTGGTGACAGCTTAATTTGCTGAAGTAATTGGTGCATCATCACCATGACCTCTATTGAACTTGTCCCTAAATGTGGACGAGCTCCATGTGCATCTTCTCCAATGATTTTTCCTGAAACATGACAGGTTGCCCCGTGATTAATAGCTGCTGCAGCTTGACCGAGAGGTAATTCTTCTAGTGGTCGAAGATGGAGGCCATATAAATAATCAACATCATCCACAACTCCGAGGTCAACAACCGCCTTGGCCCCTTCACCTATCTCCTCAGCTGGCTGAAAAATAAATCGGACAGTTCCTTTTTCAATGGGAGACAATTCATTAATCATTAAAGCTACACCCAATACAATTGACATGTGCGCATCATGCCCACATGAATGATTAGCTTTATAAGTTCCGTCGCATTCTTGCCAAAGGGCATCCATATCCGCGCGTACACCAATAACCGGTTTTCCGGAACCGATTTCAGCAATTAATCCTGGATAGGAAGGGAAAGGTTTGCATATAATTCCTTCCTCCCTCAATCGTTGTTCAATAAAGGCTGAGGTCTCATGCTCTTTCCAGCTTATTTCAGGGTTTGCGTGTAAATAGTCAAAAATGGAATGTACATAAGGTTCAAGTTGACTTAATTTTGTTTTCAATGTAAATGGATCCTTTCCTATACTTCTTTACAGAAGTCCCGTTTTGCACTGTCCTTATTATGATAGTTTACGCATCTTTCATTTAAAGTTTCCTTCAGAAAAATTTGTATATTATTTCAACTATTTTAAACACTTCTGTACAATGGATTTAAGGTTAAATGAAGGGGAGAGAGAAATGAATACATTAGATGAAATTCTTGCTTATAATGAGGAATTTGTAAAAAGTAAAGAATATTTACCATACCAAACTACAAAATTCCCGGATAAGAAGATCGTTATTGTAAGCTGTATGGATACCAGATTAGTCGAGCTGTTGCCAAAGGCAATGAACATTGCCAATGGAGATGTAAAGATTATAAAAACAGCTGGAGCTATTGTAAACCATCCATTCGGCGGTGTAATGCGCTCGATTATTGTTGCCATTCATGCCTTGGGAGCTGAAGAAGTATTTATCGTGGGTCATGAGGATTGTGGAATGGCTGCTATGGATTCAGAATTATTGATTGGACAAATGGTTGAAAATGGAGTTCCAGAAGACACTTTTTCCACTCTCGAACATGTCGGGATTGATGTGAAACAGTGGGTAAAAGGCTTCTCGAATGTAAATGAATCGGTAACGGAGAGTGTCAATTTGGTTAAGAATCATCCTTTGATGCCTGCTCAAGTGCCGGTATCGGGAATGGTTATTCATCCATCAACTGGAGAACTGTCTGTGGTTGTCAATGGCTATAATATGCGATAAAACAATATACTAAATTGATGAATGGCGTGTGAGTGAGATACACGTCATTTTTTTAATGGAAATAAAGGATATTTCATTCCTATTAAAGAACTAGTTAGTATTCCGTGCCTATTATATGGATGTAAAGTGAGGATTTATGATGAAAAAATGGATTTATGTATGGGGGCTTAGTCTACTGATTCTACTTATTGGAGGATGCACTGGTATCGAATCAACTGAACCACCTTTTATCGTGATCAAAATTAATGGAGAAGATATCGACTCAGTAAAAGGAGGATATGAGTGGAGCGTAAAAAAATGGTTTACTACAGAGACCACTATTGCAGATGCGTTAGCGCCTAATCAAATTGCTGAAGAATTTGAATTAAAAGTAGGTGAAGTTGATAAGGGTTCTATTGCGGCCATTTCTTTCAGCGATGAATCTAAGCCTGTATTACAGGCATATTTATGGGATGAAAGATCGGTAGTAAAAGATTTATCTATATCTGAGCAGGAAATTATCCTACCTTCAGAAATGGGGAGGCATATCATTGAAGTGAGAGGTAAATGGTCAACTGGGGAAGCTTCTTATACATTTGTTATTGAAGTAAATTAAGAGGGTTCTTTTGGATTTAATATGGATTAAGAAAGAAACATGTTCAAGGATTATGAAGTTGAAGAGAATGACATTTTAACTAAGAGTTGATGAGAGGACCCGACCGATAGTTCTTAATGTTTGATATTTTTAAAAAATAATGTTATTCTAAAGAAGAATTATTTTTGTTCGGTTTCAGATTGAGAATAAAATTTTGTTTTTCGTCTAAGGTATTTGAGCAAGAGTAGTAACAAATTGTGTGGGTATAATCCACACTAGGAGGCAATAACTATGGAACAAGGTAAAGTAAAATGGTTTAACGCAGATAAAGGTTTTGGATTCATCGAACGCGAAGGTGGAGAAGACGTATTCGTACATTTTTCAGCTATCCAAAGCGAAGGTTTCAAAACTTTAGACGAAGGACAAAGTGTAACGTTTGAAGTAGAACAAGGACAACGTGGCCCACAAGCTACTAATGTTCAAAGAGCTTAATTAACCTAAAAA
>JAZUQD010000415.1:0-1749 GCA_045605505.1 Pradoshia sp. | reverse complement strand
ATACCGATGTTACGGGTCAAAAGCAAATCTTGTTTTGCCATTTTTTCATCCTTTTACTTATTTAATTAATACTTGATTAGAATCTGAAGTGAGCGAATGCACGGTTAGCTTCAGCCATACGATGCATATCTTCCTTACGCTTGAATGCACCACCCTGTTCGTTGAATGCGTCGATGATTTCAGCAGCTAACTTGTCAGCCATTGACTTACCACCACGCTTGCGGGCGAAAAGAATCAAGTTCTTCATTGATACTGATTCCTTACGTTCCGGGCGAATTTCTGTAGGAACCTGGAAAGTAGCACCACCGATACGGCGAGACTTAACTTCCAACTGAGGAGTAACGTTATCCAAAGCCTTCTTCCAGATTTCCAAAGCAGACTTTTCTTCGTTAGGAAGTTTTGTTTTTACTGTTTCCAATGCTGTGTAGAAGATTTCATAAGAAGTGTTCTTCTTACCATCGTACATCAAGTGATTTACGAACTTGGTTACCTTCTGGTCACCGAATACCGGATCCGGAAGGATCACACGTTTTTTTGGTTTTGCTTTTCTCATTTTTTTCTCAAAAATAATGTTTTGTTTGGGGCTGTTTGCTTTTGTTTGCTTCAACGCTTCCTCCGAAGCATTTACTCAACCTTTATAGCTTTTTCCAACAAACCAAAACGAATTAAATACTTTTCTTTTAAAAGGGAGCCGAGGTATTATTTCTTCTTACCCTTTGCTGCTGGAGCCTGTCCTGGTTTTGGACGCTTAGCACCATACTTAGAACGTCTTTGAGTACGACCGGCTACACCAGCTGTATCCAATGTACCGCGAACGATGTGGTAACGTACACCCGGAAGGTCCTTTACACGACCACCGCGTACCAAAACGATTGAGTGTTCCTGCAAGTTGTGGCCTTCTGCTGGAATGTAGGAGTACACTTCCTTTGAGTTTGTCAAGCGCACACGAGCAACTTTACGCATTGCAGAGTTCGGTTTCTTAGGAGTAGTAGTGTACACACGAACACAAACACCACGTCTTTGAGGACATGAGTCAAGTGCCGGCGACTTACTCTTTTCAACCAATACCTGTCTTCCTTTTCTTACTAATTGTTGAATAGTAGGCATTTTGTTTGATTTTTAATTATTATATATTGTTTTTTATTTATTATCTAATGTAAAAGCCTCGATTCATACCGAGGAAAATCGAAATACACTTTTTCGGGGTGCAAAGTTACGGATAATATTTTATTCAGCAATGAAAAGGCATAAAAATAAAATAGTCTACCCCTTGAAAAACGCCAAGAAAGTAGACTATTATGTTTTTTTAACATTTATTCCCTTTAAGCTTCTCCCTTAAAGCCTCCCAAAGGAGGAATAAAAGTTTTTCCTTCTGGTCCTCCCTGGCCACCATTCACCTCTTCCGGCATACGAATCGGACCAAACTGACGCTCATACTTCATCACATTATCCTGAAGAGCAAACATCAGACGCTTGGCATGTTCAGGAGTCAAGATGATACGCGACTGAACGCCTGCCTTCGGCAATCCAGGCATCACTCTGACAAAATCTACAATAAACTCAGAACTCGAATGGGCTATAACAGCCAAGTTAGCGTAAGTACCTTGCGCCACTTCGTCCTTCAACTCGATTTGAAGCTGATTATTGTTTTTCTGATTTTCCATATTATATTACTCTATACATTATTATATATATGCACATCCATCCACAACAGCGACTTACCCGAAAACTCCTTTAGATCAACCCCCG
>JAZUQD010000414.1:0-11475 GCA_045605505.1 Pradoshia sp. | reverse complement strand
TAATATTGGTTTAGATGTAAGTAATAGAACCTCTTTTATTAATTCTTTCTCTTCTTCTGAAAGTTCAACACTTCTTGCTGGCTTTCCATCTGCTAATACTGTTTGCAATTTTTCTAATACATTTAATTCTGCTTGATATTTCTTATCTGCTTTAAGCATTTTCTTAGTTCTATCTATTCGTTTTTCTATTGTTTCCATATCTGCTAGAACTAATTCTAAATTGATTATTTCAATATCTCTAATTGGATCTACTGTACCTTCAACATGGGTAATGTTTTCATCTGCAAAACATCTCACTACATGACAAATCGCATCTACCTGTCGGATATGAGAGAGGAATTTATTTCCTAACCCTTCTCCTTTGCTTGCCCCTTTAACAATACCTGCAATATCTGTAAATTCAAAAGCAGTCGGTACTGTTTTTTTAGGTACTACAAGCTCAGTCAGCTTTTGTAATCTATGATCCGGTACCTCAACAATCCCTACATTGGGATCGATTGTACAAAATGGATAGTTGGCGGATTCTGCGCCAGCCTGTGTTATTGCATTAAAGAGAGTAGACTTTCCTACGTTAGGCAATCCTACAATTCCAGCTGTTAATGCCACATCATTCACTCCTTATGTGAAAACATATTAAATGTATATATCAATAAACTATATTGTGATAAACCTTTACCAATTATAGTGACAAGTCCCCTAAAAGACAAGCCGCTCTTATTCAATTCAGTACTTCCTTGACCCTTTATATAATAGCACACGTGCTGCGTAATAAGCTTATGGAAGTTATGCTTCGTGCTTTTCCACTACCTTTTTCATCTTCCGTACGAAGTCTTTACGAGGCAACATGACACTGTGGCCGCATCCCTCACATTTTATCCGGACATCCATGCCTAGTCTAATAATCTTCCAGCGGTTAACACCACATGGATGAGGTTTTTTCATTTCAACTATATCATTTAATCCAAAATCCTTATCATCCATAGTTTTTAATCCTCCAATATCTAAACTTTACCCATTATACCAATGAATTATATCAGCATATGGCCAGACCTCCAATTAAAACCAACAACCAAATAAACCCCACTTTTTTACCTTTCCGTTCATGCGTCTATTGAGATGTAGTTCTGCAGAAACTTCCATAGTACTTTATTAAGAGACAAGTATTTGTTTTTTAAAACATACAGATGGGCAAATTATTTAAATATAATATATTCACTCATAATAGGTATATAAATACTCAAATATACCTATTTACATAATCATTCACAATGTTTCCTTAATCCTATCTGTTGGGTATACAGATGATAAATCAACATAATAAAAGAGATGTTATCTCTTTTTTAAATATAGTTTAATCAAATACTTTGGTGTGTAGTAAAGAAGAATTTATTATATCCCTTCCAGGTTAAAATGGACATTGGAATTGTCATGATGCGATTAACCTTAAAGTTAGGTGTATAAAAACCCCTTTTTTTCCGTATACTGATAGTACTTTTGCAGAGGAGTGGTAATTATGAACATGAGGCCTTCTTTTTTTGAACAACGCAATCCAACAAATCGAATATCTTATGAGGAAGAGAATGCCCACCATGTTATTTCTAGAGAATTACTAACAATCCTCCCTTCTCAACAAATTCGTCCTGTTGTCATTGTTTGTATCGGTACTGACCGTTCAACTGGCGATTCACTCGGTCCTTTAATTGGAACATTATTAAGTGAAAAAACTCTGGCCAACTTTTATATATATGGTACATTAGAAGATCCAATCCATGCTGTTAATTTAAAGGAAAAACTTGATTACATTCACCGTACACATGAAGATCCATTTATTATTGGAATAGATGCTTGTCTTGGTAGAGTTAAAAGTGTAGGAATCATCCAGATTGGTAAAGGTCCCGTAAAGCCTGGTGCCGGTGTAAATAAAGAATTACCTGATGTTGGAGAAGCTCATATTACGGGAATTGTAAACGTTAGTGGATTTATGGAGTACTTTGTTCTACAGAACACTCGTTTAAATTTAGTTTTAAAAATGGCTAAAGCAATTACAAAAGGAATCTATTTAGCTGGATTGGCCTATAATCATGCCAATCCCTTAACTACTACCTTTAACTGGAGCTTTGAAGAAGAAAAGATACCCGATAAAAATCTATAGTTATAAATAAAAAACCATTAAAAATGGTTTTTTATTTATCCAAAATTTCCAGAAGTCTTTCTAAATCTTCCTGAGAGAAAAATTCTATTTCTATTTTCCCTCTCTTTTTATTCTGTTTAATAGTTACAGATGTTCCGAACCGTTCTCTTAATAGATTTTCCCTTTCTTGGATAAATAGATCCTTGGAAGGTACTCGTTTTGTTTCACGTGGAACACTCTCATTTAGATTTTGAATAATCCCCTCTAATTGCCTAACATTGAGGTTATCCTTTATAACCTTATCTGCTAAAGGCTTAATTTCCTTTTTTGCTTTTAAACCCAGCAAGGCTCTTCCGTGTCCCATTGATAATTTACCTTGAGAGATATAATCCTGAACCTGTACAGGCAATGATAATAAACGAATATGATTGGCTATATGCGGACGGCTTTTTCCCATTCTCCTTGCTAATTCTTCTTGTGTGATATCAAGATTTCTCAGCAAGGACTGATAAGCAGCACCCTCCTCCACTGGATTTAAATCTTCCCTTTGCAGATTTTCCAGTAAAGCCAGTTCCATCATCTGTCGGTCATCGAATTCACGAACTACAGCAGGTACTGATTTTAATTTTGCTTCTTTAGCTGCGCGAAAGCGCCTTTCTCCTGCAACGATTTCATAGCCTTTTATAATGCTCTTTCGTACAATAAGAGGCTGAAGAATTCCGTGCTGTATAATGGAATTTTTCAACTCCTCAATGGCTTCAGGTTGGAATGATTTTCTTGGTTGGTATGGATTTGGCCGCAAACTTTTAATTGAAATCTCTTGTACTACTTCTTCTTTGCTGACTTCCATATTAGCAATAAGGGCATCAAGGCCTTTTCCCAGTCCTTTACCCATTCGCAACCACTTCCTTTGCCAAATCTATATATACTTCCGCTCCACGTGACTTAGGATCATAAATAATAATCGGTTCACCATGACTTGGTGCTTCGCTTAAACGTACAGTACGCGGTATGATTGTTTTATATACTTTATCCTGGAAGTACTTCTTAACCTCTTCTATGACTTGTATACCCAGGTTTGTACGGGCATCAAGCATCGTTAATAATACTCCCTCTATTTTTAAATCATGGTTCAAGTGCTTCTGAACTAATCTAACTGTATTAAGTAATTGACTGAGGCCTTCAAGGGCGTAGTATTCACATTGCACAGGTATAAGTACAGCATCAGATGCTGTCAGGGAATTGAGAGTCAATAAACCTAAAGATGGAGGACAATCAATAATAATATAATCATACTGATCAGTGACTGCTTCTAACGCTCTTTTCAGGCGTACTTCTCTGGATATTGTAGGCACCAATTCTATCTCAGCACCTGCAAGTTGAATAGTAGCTGGTATCACATCTAAATTTTCAACTTTTGTTGCTTTAATAACATCTGCAACATCAACATCATCGATAAGCACATCATAAATGCATTGTTCTACATCAGCTTTCTCAATCCCTACTCCGCTGGTCGCATTTCCTTGCGGATCAACATCGACTAGCAAAACTTTCTTTCCTATGTACGCCAAGCAGGCCCCCAAATTAACGGAAGTTGTTGTTTTACCAACTCCTCCTTTTTGGTTTGCAATAGATATTACTTTTCCCATGTTGTCACCTGCCTCACTTTACATTCAGACTTATAACGTTTCTATTTTAACATGTTTCTTTTTTTCACAGTTCATATAATTTAAAATATCATAAAAGAAATATCGATTCTTGTAAGATTATAAAAAAAATGGCAACCTACTGGATTGCCATTTTATCAATAAATGAATCTATTATTTCTTTTTTTTCGGAATGCGAATCGTGATTTGGTAAAAATCATCATACTCCGCTTCTTCTGAGTCTAAATTAATTCCATTATCCTTAACCATGCTCATTGATTGACGGATTGTATTAACAGCTATTCGCATATCCTTACTGAATGCTTTTCGAATCGCACGAGGCTTTTTGTCTTCATCTGCTGAGAGCAGTTTGCTGACTCGCTCTTCTGTCTGTTTCACATTCAATCCTTTACCGATGATTTCTTCAACAAGCTTTGCCTGTTTTTCGGGATCCTTCAGAGGAATTAAGGAACGTGCATGTCTTTCTGTAATGGTCTTTTGCATGACCGCTTCCTGAACTACCTTCGGCAATTTTAATAACCTAATTTTATTAGCAACCGTAGATTGTCCTATTCCAAGCCTGTTTGCCAGACCTTCCTGGGTTAATTGATGCAGTTCAATCAACTTGCTGTATGCTACAGCTTCTTCAATAGGTGATAATTCTTCACGTTGAAGGTTCTCTATTAAAGCTACGGAAGCTGTTTCAGTATCTGAAAGATTATTTATAATGGCAGGTATTTTTTCCCACCCTAATTTGCTTATAGCACGGTATCGGCGTTCACCCGCTATAATTTCAAATTGGCCATCATGAATCTCCCTGACTACAATCGGCTGAATAATGCCATGTGTCTCTATAGTCAGAGCCAGTTCTTCAATTTTTTCATCGTCGAAAATGCTTCTTGGCTGAAAACGATTTGGAACGATGGAAGAGATTGGTAATTTATGGATTTCATCGTGGTTTATTTCTTCTTTTAAAGCCTCAGTTTCGGGTTCTCTATCTACATTTTCTTCTTTATCTCCAAGTCCAAAAAAACGTGAAAAAGGATGTTTTGTCATCCCTACACCACCTTTAAAAAACTTCCAACTAGCTTAATTATATTGGCAAAAATCATATTAATATGAATTCCAACTGTCTCATAATTTGGCAATGACTATCTTTATTATACCGTCTTTTAGAATATCCGTCTCAATAAAGTTTATTCTAATGGCTGCTTATTCGGTGTCCCTGGTTTACGTGGATATTTTTTTGGTGTTTCCTTTACTTTATCAATCATAATAATATGACGTTTGCTATCTTCTTTAGGAAGTTGGAAATAGAAGTCTTTATTCATTTTACCACCTAAAATGGTCAGGGCTTTTTTTCCTGCCAATACTTCATCATCAGCACCTGCCCCTTTTAAGGCGATGAACTTTCCTCCTTTTTTTACCAAAGGAAGGCATAGCTCACTCAATACGGATAATCTGGCAACCGCTCTAGCTGTTACAAAGTCGTATTTTTCGCGGTGTTCTGCTAATTTCCCGAATGTCTCTGCGCGATCATGATATAGACTTACATCCTGTAGACCCAATTCATCTGTTAACGTTTTTAGGAAAGTAATTCGCTTATTCAGAGAATCTACAATGGATAATTTTATAGATGGAAAGCATATTTTCAGCGGAATGCTAGGAAATCCTGCTCCTGCTCCAACATCACATAAAGTAATATCTTGATTAAAATCGATAAAAAATGATGGCGAAATAGAATCATAGAAGTGTTTTAAATAAACTTCTTCTTTATCTGTAATAGCTGTCAGGTTAACTTTTTCATTCCATTCTACCAACAATTTAAAATAAGTTTCAAATTGCTCAAGCTGAGAGGGAGAAAGAGCAATCCCCTTCTCCTCCAATGCATATTTAAATTCAGATATATTCATTTAATTACCTCTTAGTTATGGGGTATTTTTGCGATTTTACCTTGTTCAATATAAACAAGCAATATAGAAATATCGGCTGGATTGACTCCTGATATACGAGATGCCTGTGCCATTGATAAAGGACGGACCTCTTTCAACTTCTGGCGTGCTTCTGAAGCCAAGCCCGTGATCGCATCATAATCAATGAAATCAGGGATTCTCTTATTTTCCATCTTTTTCAGCTTTTCAACTTGCTGAATAGATTTTTCAATGTATCCCTCATATTTAACCTGTATCTCGACTTGTTCAGCTACATCGTCTGGCACTTCATTATCAGACGGGATTAATTGGCTGATATGTTTGTATGTCAATTCAGTCCGTCGTAACAGTTCATTGCCGCGTATTCCATCCTTCAGCTCACTGCTACTCCATTCTCTCAAATAGGATTGAGTCGTTTCATTCGGCTTAATAATAGTAGTAGCAAGCCTTTCGATTTCATTCTGAATCGCTTGTTTTTTAGTTAAGAAGCGTTCATAACGGTCACTACTGATCAACCCAATACGATAGCCTATTTCTGTTAATCTCAAGTCAGCATTATCATGTCTCAGCAATAAACGATACTCAGCGCGGGATGTCAGCAGTCTATAAGGTTCATTTGTTCCTTTCGTTACTAAGTCATCGATCAGAACCCCTATATAAGCGTCCGAACGGCTCAGAATGATCTCTTCTTCGTTTAGAGCTCTTCGGCCCGCGTTAATACCTGCCATTAATCCCTGACCGGCAGCTTCTTCATAACCTGAAGTACCATTGATCTGCCCAGCTGTATATAAATTTTTAATTTTCTTCGTTTCTAAGGTTGGCCATAATTGTGTCGGTACAATAGCATCATATTCAATTGCATAACCAGCTCGCATCATTTGTACATTTTCGAGTCCTGGTATAGTCGCAAGTATTTCTTTTTGCACGTCTTCCGGCAAACTTGTAGAGAGTCCTTGGACATATACTTCATTTGTATTCCTGCCTTCAGGCTCAAGGAAGATTTGATGTCTAGGCTTATCATTAAAACGAACCACTTTATCTTCTATTGATGGGCAATAACGCGGTCCCGTACCCTTAATCATTCCTGAATACATAGGAGATCGGTGTAGATTATTATCTATAATTGTATGTGTTCCTTCATTCGTATACGTAAGCCAGCATGGCAATTGGTCTGTGATATAGGCTGTTGTTTCGTAAGAAAAGGCTCTTGGTATATCATCGCCTGGCTGTATTTCCGTTTTATTATAGTCAATTGTATCACCGTTTACCCTTGGTGGTGTACCTGTTTTAAAACGAACTAAATCAAGACCGAGTTCTTCCAGGTGCTCGGAAAGCTTGATGGATGGCTGCTGATTGTTTGGACCGCTGGAGTATTTTAGTTCTCCTAAAATAATTTCTCCACGTAAAAAAGTACCTGTTGTGATAACAACTGCTTTTGAATGATAAATGGCACCTGTCTGCGTAATGACGCCTTTACATTCTCCGTCCTCAATTAATAAACGGTCTACCATTCCTTGCATTAAGGTTAGGTTTTTTTCGTTTTCAAGGGTTCTTTTCATTTCATTTTGGTAAGCGAACTTATCTGCCTGCGCTCTTAACGCACGAACAGCCGGTCCTTTACCTGTATTGAGCATTCTCATCTGAACATGGGTCTTATCAATATTCTTACCCATCTCACCGCCCAAAGCATCAATCTCTCTGACTACAATCCCTTTTGCAGGTCCTCCCACTGAAGGATTGCAGGGCATGAACGCAACCATATCTAAATTAATTGTTAATACAAGTGTTTTAGCCCCTTGTCTGGCTGCGGCCAGGCCTGCTTCACAGCCTGCATGTCCTGCCCCTATTACTATTACATCATATTCACCAGCATGATATGCCATTGTTTTACCTCCTTATTTCCCAAGACAAAACTGCGAAAACAACTGATTGATTAAACTTTCATGGACACTTTCTCCAATAACTTCCCCTAATAGTTCCCATGATTTTGTTAAATCAATTTGAACCAGGTCAATTGGCACACCTTCGTTAATGCCAGCCAGTGCATCATCAATTGCCTCTTTAGCTTGATTCAAAAGGGCAATATGACGTGCGTTAGATACATATGTCGCATCGCCGGAATTTAAATTTCCTTCAAAGAAAAGGCCAGAAATGGCTTCTTCTAAGTCATCAACGCCTTTATCTTCTTTTAACGATGTTAAAATAATCGAATAGTTCTTTGCGACAGCTTTTACTTTATTTATATCTAGTTTGCCAGGAAGATCCGTTTTGTTAATCAGCACGATGACATCCATTCCATCTACCGCTTCAAACAATCGTTGATCTTCTTCAGTAAACTCTTCTGCATGGTTTAACACCAGTAAAATCAAATCAGCTTTTTTTAATACTTCTCTGGAACGTTCCACTCCGATACGTTCAACAATATCTTCAGTTTCACGAATCCCGGCAGTATCCACTAAACGCAGCGGTACTCCTCTTACATTAACATATTCTTCAATTACATCCCTTGTTGTTCCTGGAATATCTGTAACAATCGCTTTATTTTCATGGACCAAACTATTTAATAAAGAAGATTTCCCTACATTTGGTCTTCCAACAATAACAGTTGAAATACCTTCTCTTAAAATTTTCCCTTGATGGCTGGTTTGCAGTAATTTTTCTATTTCTACACTGACATTTTCACAGCGTTCTTTAAATAAGTGATGGGTCATTTCCTCTACATCATCATATTCTGGATAATCTATATTCACTTCGACCTGTGCCAATGTTTCAAGAATATCCTGGCGCAGGTTTTTTATTAATCTTGATAGTTTACCCTCTATTTGCCCTAAAGCTACATTCATTGCTTTATCTGTTTTGGCCCTGATTAAGTCCATGACCGCTTCTGCCTGAGATAAATCAATCCGTCCATTTAGAAATGCCCGTTTTGTAAACTCACCAGGTTCAGCTAAAGTAGCTCCCTGTCTTAAAATCAGTTGAAGTACCCTATTCACGGAAACTAAGCCACCGTGGCAATTGATCTCAACGATATCTTCACGTGTGAACGTATTTGGAGCTTTTAGAACGGTCACCATTACTTCTTCTATTATGGAATTCGTTTTAGGGTCTATAATATTCCCATAATGGATCGTATGGCTTGGGACTTCAGTCAATCTTTTTCCTTTTGGACTGCGATAGACCGTATCGGCAATATTGATTGCTTCATTGCCACTAATACGAACGATCCCAATCGCTCCCTCTCCCATTGGAGTCGATATCGCAGCAATTGTATCAAAATCCATGAAGTATACTCCTTTCAAAAAAAATCATCAGTACTATTATAAATCGGCCGACATTTTGTATCCGCCGTTATTATCCACAATCATTAAAATGCAGTACGTATAATTTTAACTTATCCACATGTGAATAACAAGAATCTAAGCACATTCTTCCTTTTCTTGACCTCAATATCTAATCCAGCAGTTAGATTTGCAGGTTGATCGATTTATGCTAAGGCGTTTTCTTAACACAACGTTCGACTATCTATACACCTGCCTCTATAAAAGTTCAAAAAAACAGATAATCCATTCATGCCTAAACCGCTCCATTAAAAAAATCTCCGAAAGCATTCGGAGATTTTAATCACTCTATTTATTTTGAAGCAATCACAATATGGCGATTAGGTTCGGATCCGGCAGAGTACGTTTTGACTTTTTTATTATTCATCAATGCCGCATGAATTACTTTTCTTTCAAAGGATGGCATCGGCTCCAAGGCCACTTCTTTTTTGGTATAAATAGCTTTGTTTGCCATTTTCTCTGCAAGATTGGTTAAAGCTTCATTTCTTCGGCTCCGATAATCCTCTGCATCCAGCATAACTGTTAAATATTGAGTAGAGTTTTTATTGGCTACAAGTTGGGTCAGGTATTGAAGGGAATTTAAGGTTTGTCCTCTTTTCCCAATCAACATAGCAATTTTCTCGCCGGATAACTCAAATGTAACCATTTTACCTGCTTGCTTATAATGAACATGTACCTGCGCACCCATTTTCTCTGCTACTCTCTCGATGAATTGTTTTGCTTCTGCCAAAGGATCAGGCTTAACCGTCACCTTCACAATAGCTGGTCTTGAGCCGAATAGGCCTAAAAACCCTTTTTTACCTTCATCAACAACTTGGATGTCAATCTTATCTTTCGTTGTATTTAATTCTTTAAGAGCAGTTTCAACAGCTTGATTAACTGACTGGGCTGTAGCGGTTACTTGTTTCACTTTTTCTTACCTCCAGCATTTCCGGTTGATTTATCAGCTTTTGCTTGCTTTAAATCAGGCCCTTTAATGAAGTAAGTTTGGGCAATGGAGAATATATTACCAACAACCCAGTATAAAGATAATGCTGCCGGGAAGTTAATTGCGAATACAATAATCATAATCGGCATAATATATAGCATCATTTGCATTTGTGGATTGTTTTCTTGTCCAACCATGGATATTTTTTGTTGTATAAAGGTAGTCGCTCCTGCAATTAGCGGAAGAATAAAGTAAGGATCCTTGTCTCCTAAATCAAACCAAAGGAAACTATGATTAGCTATTTCAGTCGTTCTCATGATCGCATGATAGAACGCAATCAAAATCGGCATTTGAACAAAAATTGGTAAACATCCCGCTAAAGGATTTACACCATGTTTTTGGAACAGTGCCATTGTTTCCTGTTGCAGCTTTTGCTGAGTTTCAGCATCTTTAGAGCTATATTTCTCTTTTAATCTATTCATTTCCGGTTGAATAGCTTGCATCGCTTTTGTACTTTTAATTTGTTTAATCATCAATGGTAAAATCAATAATCTAACCAATACTGTGACTATAATAATTGATATTCCATATTTATTACCTAATAACTCAGCCATTTTGATTATCAGCCAGGAAAGCGGATAAACAAAGTATTGATTCCAAATACCTGAACTCTCTGAAGTGATCGGCTGATTAACCTCGCTACACCCAGACAGCACAGCGATGAGAAAAATAACCGAACCAAAGAGAAGCATATGTTTCTTCTTCAAGCCTTATTTCCTCCTAACTACTTAAAAGGTTTTAACCTCTTATATGCAATGAATGTATTTTAACATCTTTTAGATGTCCATGCCTATCATGTTTTTAGGCTTTTTATGACAAAAAAGCCACGCTTACATTTTTTTTAAAACTCCTGCACGTTTTAAAACATGAATAAGGCTTGCTTTCGATTCATGAAAATCCATTTCTGAAGTTGGCTTTCTGGCCACTATAATATAGTCATTTCCCTTCATGATTCGATCTTCTAGTTCTAAGAAAGTTTGTCTTACATGGCGTTTAACACGGTTTCGTGTCACTGCGTTACCAATCTTCTTACTTACTGAAAGGCCAAGGCGAAATTCTGCCTGTTCCCTCTTTTTAAATACGTAAATAACAAATTGTCTGTTTGCAAAAGACTTCCCCTTTTTAAATACTTCCTGGAATTCTTTATTCTTTTTTATCCTGCGCTCTTTGTTCATTTATCCACCTGCACTTAACAAATACGTTCAACTTTTAAATGGGTTTCAACTTCTCCCTACACCCATTATATTTCCATTGTACATCATTAACAAATTTTCACCTTATTAATACATCAATTTACATCTATCCATTATTATCTTTGGATCTATTTCCATCCAAAACCGCCTTAAACTTAAAAAAAGACCACTGAATGGTCAGTGGTCTAGGCAGATAAAACTTTTCTTCCTTTACGACGACGAGCTGCAAGAACACGACGTCCGTTTTT
>JAZUQD010000413.1:0-2914 GCA_045605505.1 Pradoshia sp. | reverse complement strand
AGAGGCCAAACCGCATTCACTATGATGCATTTGTTCAATGTACGGAACTTTTTTCATATATGCCCCTTCCTTCTATATAAATACTTCAACATCATCCCAATCGTAGTTGAATTCCACCAGGCCCTTCTGATACGCCAGAATGCCGATCTGCACCCTGGATTGAATATTCAACTTCTGCTTGATCGATGCGATAATCTCCCCCACCCTCCGGCGACTGATGAAGAGCATCTTCGAGATTTCCACATCCTTCATTCCTTTTGCCACCAAGGCTGCCACTTCCACTTCCCTTTGACTTAATCCAACTTTCATCTCTCACCCACACCCCTCCAAGATAATGAATTCCAATGAAACAACAGGAACGACTATGCAATGTTGTGTTAAGCCAAGGTGTCCGACGAGCCCATCCCACCCCGTATTTTTAATGGGTAATGGTAATGATCTTCTGTTCAAATGCCTTGCTGATCGACTCGATATAATTGGTTGCTTTGAAATAGGTGTTGATCCTATAAAGCGCCTGATCAACCTCCTCGATGGACAGCCCCCTTGCACGCTGGATAAATTCCAACGTATGGCCGACCGCCAGATCTTTCAGGATTTTTCTATCCACCTCCTGTAAAGCAACCTTCGGCAGATCAGGTGTATTGCTTTGAAAGGACTCGATCAGTGCTAAAAATTCAGTCAGGCCTGTGTTCTTCGTCACACTCGCCCAACGTTCTTCCTCCTTCAGATGATGGTAGACCTCCCCCACCCGTGAATCGACAAGCAGCATGAGATCCACTTCCGGCTCCTTCAACCGCTTCAAACTTTCAATAATCAGCGCAAAATCTTGATTTGTCGTTTCCACCACGACAATATCACTGCGTTGCTCTTTGATTTTTTTCAGTAATGCCTTATCAAATAAAGGAGCTTGGATTGGATAAGTATCTACCTGCCACGTTGGACGCCTATCACGAACAGCTATTTGTAATGCCTCAATAAATAAAGTAGACATTGAAACGATTAATACTTTCACAATATCCTCCCCTTTGAAAACTTCCTACCTTCACTATACTTTCACTTCTCCGCCTCTTGTTCACATGCTCTTCAAAACGGAGAAACCGCTCATCACTGTACTTTTTCAGAAAAAAAAATACGTTCATCTCATCATGAACGTATCCTTTCCCCTGGGAATCCACGGGAAAAGCACCTCTTGAACTGTTGAACGGGGACGCTGAAGGGGCTTTTAGCTATCGATGAAAGCGGCGCGATGCAGATCACCCTCAACGAGGCCTACCTGGCGCAGAACATCAACCTTCTTTCAACCGATTCCATCCAGCAGCTGAGCGAAGCGCAGGATAGAATAGAAAAGTTTACAGAAGAAAAGCATAGCCTGCAGAAGAAAAGCGCGGAACTGAAAGGGGAAAACAAGAGGGACGTCGCATTCAAAATACGGGGAAAGCAAATCGGGAATGAAGTGGTGGCCATTTTACGTACAGAGGCGCTGGAGCAGTCCCCCGCCACAAAAAAGTCGGGGATTTTCGCAAAACTTTTCCGTTCTGCGCAGGTTGAATTGGAGAAGGGACGCTTTATCAATACGTATTCTGGCCAGACATCTGCCGAAGCGTCTGGATGAGGCGTTGAGGGACTATCATGAACTGACTTACCCTTCCTATAGAGAAGGTTGAGGCTGTTTATCCACTCTTGCTACAGGCGAAAAGCTGGGAACCATCCATGATAGCAAATAAAAAAATGTTCCCTTTATGCTAAAATGGCGCGATGAAAAGCGGGCTACCACAAAATTCTGTGGTAGTTTTTCCATGTTATAGTTATAAAAATGAATTCACACAAAAAAACAAGCATGTATTTTTAGTTAAAATCAATTTTATCAAAAAACTAGAGTGTTTTATTGATTTTTTAAAAATAACTAATTATACTCAATTTAACTAAGTGAGTAAGGTGTGTGTTAATGATGAATTACGATTCGATTATTTTGGAACTTATGTCCAGGGTTCAAACTCTTGAACAACAAGTGAAAGTGTTGGTGGAACAAAAAGAACAGGCTGCTTTATTGGATGAAGAGGATAGCTTTGATGAACAGGATCAAGAAACTAAAATTACGCGTTCAATTGCACGCCAGTATGTAATGGATAAGATCAAGGAGACATATGAATGCTTCGAAGTCGAAAAGGGGAACCGCACAAAACAAGCGGATATCATCCTAACTGTAAACAGCGGCGAAAGAAAAGGCGATGAGCTGCTCGGGAAGTTCTATTATAGCAAGAGCTTTCATGAATTCCCTTCCGGCTGGCATACAGTCAAGGAAGCGGATCTCGAAAAGGAGCACCTCGACTTCCACATATTTACCGTTTCTTTTGAAAATAAATTTTACAATTTCTTATTCAGCCATGCCGAATTGAAACAATTCGTACAAAATAAAGCGAAAGATTCTTCCGACCAGTACTACTTCTATCTTCAGATCAACGATGATAAATTCACTGAAAGACGTGACGGTGAAAGAGACGTCCAATTCTATTTCGAACGTTGGGATTTATTTGGCTCATTGCTTCACCACGCTTCCAAGTAGGAATTGAATTAATGGCAAACCAATCAAAACCAAGTAAAAGCACTTCCTCTTAATAAAATATCCAGATTGGCAATAGCAAACGGCGCTCCAACAGCGCCCTTTGCTATTTTTTATTGAAAAAGAGCAGCTGCTCCCGCCGCTTAAAGTACCTTCGGAGGACCTGGACACGAACTCCAGACACAAGCCAAGAGCTGGTTTTTACCAAAACGCTATTTAAGAGAGGAACATCAAAAAAGGGGCTTGCAGCGTTGGGGGAATTAATATTACCAAAAGACGGTTTGTTATCTTTATTATTCATTCAGCATTAGGAATAGATGTTATTATAGAGTGAATTAGGGATTTGTGGAGGTG
>JAZUQD010000412.1:0-2069 GCA_045605505.1 Pradoshia sp. | reverse complement strand
AAAATTGGATCACATGTTTCCATGAGCGGAAAGAAAATGCTTTTAGGCGCAAGTGAAGAAGCAGCTTCTTATGGTGCCAATACTTTTATGATTTATACAGGCGCTCCTCAAAACACAAGAAGAAAGAAAATCGAGGATTTAAATATTGCAGCAGGTTTATTGCATATGGAGGAAAATGGGATGAGTGATATCGTGGTCCATGCTCCTTATATTATCAATATCGGTAATGCAGTAAATCCCGCTACTTTCCAATTGGGTGTTGATTTCCTTCGTTCGGAAATCGAACGGACAGAAGCTCTGGGAGCCTACCAAATAGTATTGCATCCAGGTGCTCATGTTGGAGAAGGTTCAGAAGTAGGTATTAAAAAGATCATCGAGGGACTAAACGAAGTGATTACCCCGGATCAAAAAGTCCAAATTGCATTAGAAACAATGGCTGGTAAGGGCTCAGAGTGTGGAAGAAGTTTTGAAGAATTGGCGATGATTATCGATGGCGTTACACACAACGATAAGCTGAGTGTTTGCTTTGATACTTGTCATACACATGATGCGGGTTATGATATTGTGAATGATTTTGATGGCGTTTTAAACCATTTTGATAAAACTGTCGGAGTAGATCGTATTAAAGTTCTGCATATTAATGATAGTAAAAACGAATGTGGAATGAGAAAAGATCGACATGAAAATATCGGTTATGGAAAGATTGGTTTTCAACCTCTTCATTACATTGTACATCATCCGCAACTAAGCTCTGTTCCCAAAATATTGGAGACTCCATTTGTCGGAACGGATAAAACAAACAAAAAAGCACCGTATAAATATGAAATTGAAATGCTAAGAGATGGAGCTTGGGTAGATTTTCAAGCTTCCATACTGGGGCAAACGGTATAAAAAAAGGGGGAAGCAGTAATCTGTACTGCTTCCTTTTTAATTTCCAGTCATGTTATGAAATATTTTCTCGATTTGTTTAGCTTTCTTAGCGCCTATAATTTTTTCTATTTTTGTTAGGAGCTGTTTTCGTTCAGTTTGATCAAAAATATTAATGGATTTTCCACGGATTAGTTTGGTTATATCCTCGGCTTCCGTTTTTGATAAAGTTAGACCCTGCTGCCCTGCAAAATCTAGCAATTCACTGGCAGTGATACGATTGATCTTTAAGTTGACAATGCTCTCAAATAGCTTCAAATTACCACCCCATCTTTACCATATGAATAGACAAGAAAAAAGTGAACTAAATTATACAATATTAAGTAAATGGGTTTACTTTACTGTAATTGTCCTGTATACTACTGGAGATAAATCGTAATCATTCTTATTAACAGGTGGCCGATTATGAATAATGACTTAATTAAAATAGAACATGTCAGTTATAAATATGAGAGAGAAAACGTCCTTGAGGATATTAATCTATCCGTAAAGGATGGAGATTTCCTCGCTATTGTCGGGCCCAATGGGTCGGGCAAGTCAACATTGCTGAAACTGATGCTCGGGTTAAATAAAGTACAGCAAGGTGAAATTTTCTTGTTCGGTGAGAAAATAAACAAATTCAAAAATTGGGAGAAAATTGGCTATGTATCACAAAAAGCCAACTCCTTTAACAGTGGTTTTCCGGCTACAGTGGAAGAAGTGGTAGCAAGCGGGTTAACGAAAAAAATAGGACTTTTTCGTTTCTATAACAAGACCCATCGTCAAAAAGTAGTAAAAGCGCTTAAAGAAGTGGGAATGCAGGATTTCATCAAGAGACCAATTGGAGAATTATCGGGTGGTCAGCAACAACGGATATTTATTGCAAGAGCACTGGTCAGCGATCCTGCCTTGCTGATCTTGGATGAGCCTACAGTTGGTGTAGATGTAAAGAATGTTACTAATTTTTATGACCTACTATACGATTTAAACCGTAACCTTGGATTGACACTTATTCTGGTCACTCATGATACAGGTACGATTACGGAAAAGGTCACTCATATTGCTTGTCTAAATAAACAATTACATTTTCATGGGAATACATGTGAATATGAACATTTGGATGATAAGGATATGTCAGCTTTTTATGGCCATGATGTTTATAC
>JAZUQD010000411.1:0-4349 GCA_045605505.1 Pradoshia sp. | reverse complement strand
TATGACCGCGGACCCGAACCTGATAAAATTATGGAAACTCTAATCAATTATCATTCGGTTGATATTCAGTGGGGTAACCATGATGTACTTTGGCTAGGCGCATATTCTGGTTCATTGGTTTGTCTTGCTAATATTATTCGTATTTGTGCAAGGTATGACAATCTCGATATTATTGAAGATGTGTATGGAATCAATTTGAGGCCCTTGTTAACTCTGGCTGAGAAATACTATGATGACAATCCGGCTTTCAGACCAAAGGTACATTCAGATGAGAAATTATCTAGTCATGAAAAATTACAAATTACGAAGATTCATCAAGCCATTGCGATGATTCAATTCAAACTTGAAATGCCTATAATAAAAAGACGTCCGTGCTTTAATATGTCAGATAGGCTTTTATTAGAGAAAATAGATTATAATAAAAACGAAATAACGATTTATGGGGAGACTTACCCTCTTGAAAATACGTGCTTTGCCACGGTAAATCCCGAGCAGCCTGAACAGTTATTAGAAGAAGAACAGCAGGTTATGGAGAAGTTGTTATTCTCAGTCCAGAATTCAGAAAAGCTCGCGAGACATATGAATTTCCTTATGAAGAAAGGAAGCCTTTATTTAAAATATAACGGGAACCTATTAATACATGGGTGTATTCCTTTAGATGAAGAAGGAAATATGGAGAAGATGACCGTCGATAATAACACCTATTCGGGTCGTGAATTACTTGATGTTTTTGAGCAATATTTACGTTATTCTTTTGCACATCCTGAAGAGACGGGTGATCTTGCGACGGATATGGTCTGGTATTTATGGACAGGAGAATATTCGTCACTCTTTGGAAAAAGAGAAATGACAACTTTTGAGAGGTACTTTATTAAGGACAAGTCAACCCATAAGGAAAGAAAGAATCCATACTACCATTTACGCGAGAATGAAGAAGTTTGCCGCAAAATACTAGCTGATTTTGATTTGGATCCTGACACAGGTCATATCATAAATGGCCATACACCAGTTAAAGAAATAGAGGGAGAAAATCCAGTTAAGGCAAATGGAAAAATGATCGTAATTGATGGAGGTTTCTCCAAAGCATACCAATCAACAACAGGTATAGCAGGATATACATTGCTATATAATTCTTACGGCATGCAATTGGTCGCCCATAAGCATTTTAATTCAAAGGAAGATGTCTTACTTAACGGGACAGATGTTTTATCAATAAAAAGACTGGTAGATAAAGAATTAAAACGGAAAAAGGTTAGAGAAACCAATATTGGAGAGAAAATAATTCAGGAAATTTCAATATTAAATAGTTTGAGGGAATACCGCTACATGGATTGATAGCAGAAAGGACCTCATATTAAAAAGTTCAGCTAGAATCTTTTCTGCTGAACTTTTTTATTACATATATTTTGTGCTTAGTACAATTTATGCAAACGATGTTCCACCCAACTCAGGGTCATCATTACATCATCTAATAAAAATAGACTTCATATAAAGGCAATGAACTTATGTGAAGGCAAGATTTTTTTAACTCTGTTTTAACCATTTCGCCAATTCACATACATTTCTACTTAAAATACAAACAGGTCTTTTCAGATCTAGGCAAGAATCACTTTCATATATAGTCGAGTCCCTAATTCTGCCAGTTCTTGCCTGCTAAAACCTTCCCGCATATGTAAGGAGGAAAAGATACCAAATAATATTTTCATGAGAATGTCAGAAGGGATGGAAGCGTTTATTAAACCTTCAGATTGTCCCTTTTCGAGTATGGGAAGCAAATAATCCGCTAAGCTATGTTCGAGTTGCTCGATATCTTTTTTCTTACTTTTCAAAAATAACGGAAGTTCACTTAAAGAGGAGATGAATGGTAGAGAAAAATCTGAATCCTTCTGCGAGAAGTTCAAGATGCTGGCATGGATGATTGACTCTATTTTTTCCTGTAGAGGAAGATCAGTCATAATTAACTTATCCAAATTTTGAAGAAATTGTTGGAAGTCACGATAAAAGACTGAAAAAACAAGGTCTTCTTTTGATTTGAAATGTTTATAAAGTGTCACTTTGCTAATGCCAACGCGCGCTGCTACCTCGTCCATTGACATGTCGTAGAATCCTTTCTCGCTTAAAATTTCCTCTGTTATTTGAAAGATATATTCTTCTCGTTCTTTTTGGATTTGTTTTCTGGAAAATGGCCCCATCTAAATTCAGTCCTTCTCATTACTTATTTAAGGTCGTTAGTACCAGTCTGTTTCCTCATTTTTTATCCTGACTGTGTAACTTTATACTTACTTAAAATTATATGAAGAATACAGAAAAAATCAAGAAATCAGTTATAAAGAACCATCCGCTAATTTAGTTATTTTGGATTAATTTTCTTTTTCCTTGATAAAATCGTTTGAATTTTGAAGTTTCCTATTGATAGGATGAACAGGCAGTTTAAAATTGTACTACTAGTTCAAAATTGATTTATTTGTGGAAGGGGAAGATGAGTTATGCAGCTGAGAGATAAACAAAGGTCTGACTTAAGAATCGCTATCATTGGTGGAGGTATTGGCGGAGCGGCCAGTGCACTGGCTTTGAAAAAACAAGGAATCCGAGCAGAGATTTACGAGCAAGCACCTTTATTAGCAGAGGTGGGTGCCGGTATCGGTTTGCGCCCGCCAACGGTTCAATTATTTAAGGATTGGGGTATTTATGAACAGATTGAACAAAAAAGTGACCAAAGCAATTACATGGAGATTCTTGGAAGGAATGGTGAAGTTAAAATCAAGGAAAACTGGCCTGTTCTAACGGGAAATCCAGAGGAAAGCTGGGCGAGATTAATTCACCGGGCAGATTTACTGGATACTTTACTGTCACAATTGCCAGCTGATTCAATCCATTTGAATTACCGCTGCCAATCAATTAAACAGCATGAAAATCATGCGGAAATTCATTTTGAAAATGGTCATTCCTTTGAGGCGGATTTAATCATCGCAGCAGATGGCATTCGTTCCCTTACTCGTTCTGAGCTCATCAATGATGTGGAACCTGTTTATTCAGGATTCCATGCATATCGAACAATCATCAGTGAGGATGCTGCATTAGGTATGGCGTCTGAGGAGAATAATCTGCGTAAATATGGGGATGGCCGAGGCCAGGGGTAATTACTGCCATTAAAAAATCGAAAACAGGTTTCGTTTGATGTTACAGCACCATCTGCAGACAATGCATGGCGTCCGCAAATAAAAAAACAAGATATACTTAGCCATCTAAAAGACTTTCATCCTAAGATTCAACAGATTGTCGAAAATCTTATGATTGAAGACTTCACTTGTCGTTCCCTGTATGACATTGAACCGCTTGTGAGCTGGAGCTCTGGCTGTGTAACATTGGTAGGCGACGCGGCACATGCCATGCTTCATAATCAAGGCCAAGGGGCAAATCAAGCAATACAGGATGGTGGAGCATTGGCGCTCGCCTTAGCTGAAACCAATACAATTGCAGAAGCACTGCAACTATATGAAACACGCAGAAAGCCGATAGCAACCACGTATCAGGAACTATCTCGGATGTTTCCATCGAAAGAGGCTGAAACGGCATTCCCAGAAAAAGAACACTTTGAAAAAATATAATATAGCTGAGAAATTTGTATAAATCATAATATGAACAAGAAAGCAGGAGATCTATATGCCGGTGCATCCCGAAATAAAAAAAGTATTGGATTCAATTCCAGAAAGCGACTCTAATCATAAACTCATTCCTGAAGAGCACAGGAAGATTCACGATGCTCCTGTTTTGCCTATTGAAAAACGGGTGAAAGTATTTGCTGTTGAAGAAAGGACAATTTCGACAGCTTCGGCAAATATACCAGTAAGAATTTATACCCCGAAAGAAGCTGATTCTTATCCAATTCTAATGTATTTCCATGGTGGTGCATTTTTCTCGGGAAATCTGGAAAGTCATGATGAAATTGTCCGTCCGATTTGTATGGAATCAGGTTATAAAGTCATTTCAGTTGGTTACCGTCTTGCCCCTGAACATCCATATCCTGCTGCCTTAGAGGATTGTTATAATGTAACAAAATGGGCAGCGGAGCATAGGAAAGAATTGAACTGGGATGGAGAAAATCTTGCTGTCGCAGGTGATAGTTCCGGCGGTAACCTTGTAGCTGCTATTTCATTAATGGCACGTCAAAAACAGGAATTTACGCTAACAAAACAAGTTATGTATTATCCATCCCTAGATCTTGATTACAGTGAATTTAAGTACCCTTCATTAGTCGAAAATGGTAAAGGTTATTTTGTAGAGAGTGATACTTTAGCAGAATTTAATTCTTTTTATCTTTTGGGGGGCGTCGATACGGATAACCCACT
>JAZUQD010000410.1:0-3852 GCA_045605505.1 Pradoshia sp. | reverse complement strand
TCATATTTAAGATCAGATACAGTTGGCTCTGTGTTATCAACCAGGATAGGCATCTTAAATACTTGGGGTTCTTTATTCTCATAATCTATTGTTGCTTTAATTTCGTAATAGTATAGACCTTCTTGAACTTGTTTGTTATTTACTTTTCCATCCCATTCCGTATTATATGGTTCAAAAGTGATGACAGAGTCTGCTGCATAATTCTTTCTTTGGTCTTTATCTGTAGTTATTTTACGCAGTTTTTTACCATCTGTATCGATAATACTATACTCCACCGTTTTACTATTTCGTAAAAAGGATAGTGCGGGTGCTACTAAATCATTATGTCCATCACCATTTGGTGAAAAGGCTATCTTACCCGGATCGACAATTTCATTTTTATCAAATGGACTGACTCCGTAAAATTCCCCAGTATCTGCATCGGCGAGACCAGTCATTCCGTAGAAAGAGTTCGCATCATTACTCATTGGATCAATGATGTTTGCTTTGTTCCAATCCCCTTTAAATCCGACAAATGGTACGGAAATAGTAGGAAGTGAATCTTCTTTGTTTTTAGCATTTAAGAACACAAAGCCTTCAACAAAGTAGCCATTTTTCATCGCTTTTTCTAAATCAGCCTTTGCATTTTTTAAATCAATCGTGATTGTGAAATCTTTAGACTTACCAGCTTCAACTGTTATTTCATTGTCCGATGTGACGACCGCTTTCTTAATTTCCTGAGGTGTCAGATCATTAAATGTATGTCCACCAGCTTCATAGAGAGCATCAGTAAGCACGCTTGTATCTACTGTGTAGGTGGCATCTTTCTTGCTGAAGTTAGTAGCTGTCAGTGTGAAGGAGAACTTATCGGTTGAAATTTCCTTCAAAGTTACTTTTCCTTCATCTGTTCCTTTATTGACAACATAAATCGGTGAAGTGACAGCAGAATTTAATTGCATCACACCTGCACCTTGACGGCGTGGTGAATAGTAGGTGGTACCTGTAGAATCTTTAATAGTTTCAGATGTATTTAGCAATATTGTTTTAGCACGTTGAACCTTATCTTTCCCTGTAAGGTTCGGGAAGGTTTTTTTCACATATTCCAACACAAGTGCTGATCCACCAGATACATGAGGTGCAGCCATGGATGTACCACTCATGACACCATATTTATTATCATTTAAGGTGGAATAGATTTTTCCGCCAGGTGCGGTAATTTCCGGTTTAAAGTCTAGGTTAGGTGTCACTCCCCAAGATGTGAAGGTGGATAATTGACCTGCAGTACTATTTTCAAGTTGGATCATTTCTCCAGTGAATGTAACCTTACCGACTTCACCGGCAGCTTTAAATTTCTCTTCGAACATGGTACCGTCACTTACACGCAATGATACTAGAGGAATAGTAGGGTTATTCAAGGCCATGCTTACAAAATCGCCATGTGCTGGAGTGCCTCTGACAATAACACCAATAGCTCCGGCTGTTTCGGCTTGCTTTTGTATTTCTCCGTAGTTCGGAGTGGCACCTGTTCTAACAGCAAAGACGATTTTTCCTTTTACATCCTTGTCTTTGTATCGATCAGGGTGGCCGTCTCCAACATAAACAACATCCTTCTCGCTAGTATTAAAAACATCTAATGGAAGGGGAGAGGATTGTGTTTTATACCCAGCTTGGTAAGTGGTCCCGCCTATTGTTAATTCAAATTTGTCTACAAGTACATGTGTATTTTCAACAGAGGCTACAGAAATCGAATCCCTTGAAACACTTGGTGAACCGACAAGCCCGATATCAGGGTTGATTGCAAGGGGATCTGCATTTCCATCAGAGAATTGAGCTGAATTACCTGCTGAAATTGACATCAACACACCATTATTGACTGCACGTTCAATGGATTTTTGTTCAGGATCTTCAGGATTTTGAAATGCTCCGGTTGATCCAAGACTCATATTTAGCACATCTGCACCCAGCAAAATGGCATCATCAATGGCTTTAATATAGATATCGCCCCAAGTAGAAGGCATAGCTGCATCGTTACCAAACACTTTTAAAGCTAATAATTGCGTTTCAGGGGCAATCCCTTTTATACCGCCGTTATCTTTAGAACCGTTAGAACCAACAGTCCCGCCCACATGCATTCCGTGCATGGATGCGTCTGGTCCCAAATCTAAAATTTCCTGGTTCTTATCATAATAGTTATATCCGTATGGGACCTTTGCAGTGTGATATTTTCCAGAGAGTTTGTTCTTAGATAAAACTGATTCTACATCTGATTTCTTCAATTTAGCTTTATTTTCATCGGTCAAAATCATATCTTTATGGCTTGGATCGATTCCTGTATCAATAATACCGACAACTGTACCTGTACCATTGTATCCTCTGACCCATGTTTCTTCTGCTTTAACAATATCCCCGCTCGATACCATTTCAGGTTTTACTTCTGGTCGCTTATATTCATTGGCAATATACACAGATGAAACAGTAGAGATACTTTCAAGTTTTGAAATGTCTGAAGCCTTCACTTCACCGCTGACCCCATTTGCGACTACTGTGAAGGAGTTTTCAACATCGAATTTTACACGTTTCTTATTAACAGATGATAGGAAATCAGTTTGCTGATCTTTAACACCTGCTTGTAATTCCGATTGTTCTGATTTGGAAAGTTCTTTAAACATAACCCCTTTTTTAGTGGCGTATTCAATTGCAGGAGTTCCTTCGAGTTCTACAATAACGCGTACCTTTTCATCTGGGTCATATTTGCTTACATCCAGTTTCTTTTTACCTGTGTTGCTGATGGGTTTAAGATTGGTGTTTTCATATGTATTAGCGCTGGCTGTTCCTATACCAATTAATAAATTTGAAAAGAGAAGTACAAATGAAAGTAAAACAAAAACTACATGGTTAGTTTTTTTGTAATGCAAAGCTCCAACCTCCTTATGATTTGTCAAAATATGAAACCTATAAATCCCCCCTTGCCAAAAATAAAATTTAAGGTAAATAACCTAGTATCTACCACACTATTAATTTAACACCACACCTATAAATAGTCTTTTGAATTTTTAGACTTTTCAAAAAAATAGTAATTTAGTAGTAGATAATTATTGGGGTTCTCCTCGAAAACGAGGGGAAGTAGGTAGAAATACACAGAAGAAAGATAAGTATAAAAGTACGTTTGTTTTGCAATTGCAAATGTACAGCTTTAGTGGTTATAGGTTAAATGAGGTGAGAAATCGACAAGTATAGGCAATACCTGTATGCCGATAAAAAACTCAGAGTTTTTATGGACTCTGAGCGATTTTTTTGTGGGTAAACTCTTTTATTTTATCAAAGAGTGTTTTAATTTCTAATAGAGGAGTTATATTTTTCGATACATCCCAACAGAACGAGGAGCGGTATATTCAAATCCGAATTTCTGATAGAGCTTATCGGCTGGAATATCTGCTATTAAACTGACGTATGCTCCAGATGGTAAATGATTATTTAAATAGTCTGTCAGCGTTTCCATAATTAAACTACCTAATCCAAGCCCTTGCATGTCTGGGGATACTGCTATATCAACAATCTGGAAAAAACAGCCTCCATCTCCTATAATTCTGCCCATCCCAATCAGCTTACCGTTTTGTCTTAGAGAAACGGCAAAGATTGAATGCTCCAGTGCGATTGAAGCAGCCTGTTTATCTTTTGGGCTCAATCCCGCAGCTATTCGTAAATCTATATATTCTTGAGGGCTGGGTGGTTTATGTATAATCTCAATTCCTGTTTCCATAATATCCTCCTTTGTTTACTACTATAGCCTACTATATTTCTTTACAGATAATCTGATAGATTATGAACGACTTTTATGCTTGTCCGAGGCACAAAGGATGTAGATAACAAGGA
>JAZUQD010000409.1:0-2541 GCA_045605505.1 Pradoshia sp. | reverse complement strand
AACGGAATTCGCACAATCGGTTCGTATTTAGGGATAGATTGGCTATTCGTTTGATAAAGGACAAGATGTTGCACCTTAAATTCAGGTATGAAGGGAAGTGAATTTTCAATCTGTCCAAAGCTTTCTGTGTCCATATCTTCTAGACATCGTCTCGCTATCGTGATATGCGGAGAAAATGGCTTCTTATCCAGCTTGAAACCGATACGTGAGCAAGCATTCCATACATCCTGCTGCAGTTCATATAAAAACGACTGCTTCTTTACACCTGCCCATAGAATTCTTGGTCTGTTCTCAACCCCGAAAATACCCAATCCTTTTATGGCCAAGGGGAAGAAAGCCTGATGTTGTACCCCAGTTTGTACTTGCTGCACCGCATTTTCCAACATTTCCGGAGACGCACTGCCAAGGAACGCTAATGTTATATGATAATCACTTGGATGAACCCAGCTTTTATATGAATACATCGATTTGAGCCCATTGGTCCAATGACCTAACGACTCTTTTACCTCTTGGGGTAACTCGATCGCAAAAAAATAATGTTTCTGTCTATTCATCGGTTTATCTCCTCTATATTTTAACATAATGTTAGCTATGCCATTTTAACTGTTTTGACAGTTTAGAAAAATGTTCATCTGTTTAAAAGTAGCTCAATGTGAAAAGAGTTCAGAGATATTATTCCCCGAACTCTTCTCCATTTACTTCAATTTTCAACATTCATTTTCAATTTCAGCAAGCAAGACATCTTGAAACTGTCTTGCTGTAACATACGGGTTCTGTATCGTGTTAGATTATCTTGTTAATTCGTAGATGGCCTGTGCATACATTGCTGTTGCTTTGACTAAATCATCAATCATAATATATTCGTCTTTTTGATGGGCTACATCTTCTCTCCCTGGGAATAGCGGGCCAAAAGCGACTGCGTTTTTCAATGCACGTGCATAGGTTCCGCCGCCAATTGCCAATAATTCTGGTTCTTCACCGGTATGTTCCTGATAGATTTTTTGCAATGTTTGAACCAACTCGCTATCAGAATCCACATGGTGAGGTCCCAAATGGGTTTTCATATTGGCTGTAAACTGATGCTCCGCAGCAATTTGCACGATTTTTTTCCATCCATTCTCAAAATCATATGTAACAGGATAACGCAAATTGAAAGCAATCTTTCCGAATTGCCCATTTTTATAGGCAATAATTCCATAATTGATTGTTAAATCTCCAGTAATATCATCAGAGTAAGCAACTCCAAGCTTTCTTCCTCTTGACTCCGTGCTTAAATAATGATGAATGAAATTAAAAAATACCCGGTCATCCCCTTGTAAAGGCATAGTGATAAGAAAGTCGGCAAGCTTAAGCCCCGCATTCAATCCAGAATCAGGTTCCATGCCATGCACCGAAATTCCTTCAACGGCAAATGTCATTTCATCATTTGATACCGTATACGAACCATTTAAATCATGATCTTTCAGGTATACATCAAATTTTTCTTTCCACTCATCTGCTTCATTGGAGCCTAGAGAAATAATCGCTTTTGCTGATTCAGGAACCATATTAAAACGCTGGCCAGCTTCAAAACTTTTTACAACCAAAGAATCAGTCTCTGCTTTTTGAGATTCCATGTCCAAGGTAAAATCTGCAATTCCTTTTTCAGCATAAATAATCGGAAAATCTGCATCTGGCACAAATCCAACTGTCGGCATTTCTTCTTTTTCGAAGTAATGATCCATACAGCGCCAATCACTTTCTTCATCTGTCCCCAAAATTAATCGAACCCTTTTATTTAAATCGATTCCTAATTCTTTCACAATCTTCATAGCATAATAAGCAGCCATGGTTGGACCTTTATCATCGATTGCACCGCGCGCAAATATTTTACCATCTCTAATTTCCGCTGAATAAGGATCACTTGTCCAACCTTCTCCCTCAGGTACAACATCTAAATGTCCAAGAATACCGAGTAATTCATCTCCACTCCCCATTTCCAAATGGGCTCCGTAGTTATCAATATTTTTAGTCATAAACCCATCTTTCTCTCCAAGCTGAAGCATAAAATCAAGCGCTTCTTTTATTCCGTGTCCAAAAGGAATATCGGGAGTGGATGTAGACTCATCAAGTGTACTTTTAATCCGGAGTAGTTTTTGAGTGTCGGCAATCAAATCATTTTTTCTCATCTCGACTTCTTTTTGCCAATTAACTGTCATTCCATATTTCCTCATTTCATTTTTTATAGTCTTCATTACCGTTATTATAGCGAATTTACGTATCTTTAGCATTTTTTGTTGAACCATTTCGCTGTGCCTTCTATACCCTATAATAGGAAGAAATAATTTCTTTTATAGAATTGTCATAGTGCCTGTTTCATATAAATAGATATTAATTAAACGAATTTTCATTTAATTTTTGTTGGAAAATATGGATTTAAAATTTTGAGAGGGGTATTATATTACTAGAAGGACTCATCTTTTTAAGTCCACATACAAAAGGAGTGCTGTATAGGTGATAACTTAAAGAAGTGGGATGGTTAACAACCTTTTATACCTGCTG
>JAZUQD010000408.1:0-9319 GCA_045605505.1 Pradoshia sp. | reverse complement strand
AGCAGTTGATAAATCGTTTATGGTATTCTTCACTTTTATAGCATTATTTTTTGGCTGTACCATTTTATTAACCATGCTGCAGCCACAGCCATTGGAGCCATTAATGTTTGAAGTATTATCAGCCCTGACAAATACAGGGTTATCCTTCGGCATCACAACAGAATTGACAGCTGTTTCAAAAACAGTTTTAATCACATTGATGATTATCGGCCGCATAGGTGTGTTTAGTTTCATCTATACCATTTTTAAAGTCGATAAAGTTAAATCAAGATACTTAAAAGAAGACCTAGCTGTAGGCTAAAAAGGGGACATTACTCATGAAATCATACCTAGTCATTGGAGCGGGAAGGTTTGGTACAGGCATCGTAAAAGAGTTATACAGACAACATTGTGAAGTTATTGTTTCTGATCGGGAAGAAAAAAATCTAGAAAGCTTAGATGAATATTCGACTCATGCAATCGTTGGAGACTTCCGTGATCCACTTGTGCTAGATGAATTGAAAATCGATCAATTCAATGCTGTCTTTGTTGCGATAGGCTCTGACGCCTTTTCAGCCATTCTAATTACGAAAAAGCTGAAAGAAAGAAAAGCGAAAAAAATTATCGCCAAAGCCAATAATCGAGAAATTGGAGAAATCCTAAAAAGCCTTGGTGCCGATCGTATTATCCTGCCAGAGGAAGAAGCGGGGCGTAAAGTGGCTCGTCAAGAATTATTAACAGGAGTTATTGAATATATTGAAATCACGAAGGATATTTCTGCTATTGAAATGCAAGTACCTGAAATGATGCATGGAAAATCATTGAATGAATTGAACTTTTCCAGAAAATTCGATATAACAGTATCCTTGGTTCTTCGTAATGGACAACCAATATTATCTCATTTTGCAGATCTCCCATTGCAAGAAGGAGACGACTTTTTACTAATCGGTTCAAACTCCAACATTGAAAAATTTAAAAAGAAATATAAATAAAGACAGGTTGTTATGTAACGACTTTTACATTATCCTGTCTTACTTAACAAAGAGGCAGCATCCCTGTGTAGGGATGCTGCCTCTTTAATGAATGAATCCTTTTATTAAAATACCTCTGTTTTTCCAGACATTCAATCACATTTTATTCGTTTTTCTTTATAATTAATACGAATGAATGAAACAAGATTGATAAAGGAACTTTTATAGGAGTAAAAAAGAGGATAACAAACTCTTTAATAGGCAATTATCCTCTATTCGTTTAACCTAACTTAAACCTAGGATTCCTTTGGTTTTAGTTTAGTAAGCAGACCAGCCTGCATCCGCTGCCAATACAACACCATTGATGTAAGAAGATTCATTGCTTGCAAGAAATAGGGCAATATCTGCAATTTCTGCCGGCTTAGCGGCACGAGGCATCAATTTAACACCACGAGTCGCATATTGCAATCCTTCCATATCCAAACCTTCCACAGAACCGGTTAATCCAGTCTCTACCTGCGCCGGTGCAATTCCATTGCAGCGAATACCTTGTGGCCCATAGTGTGACGCGATATTTTTTGTCATACCTGTGACTGCGTGTTTAGCCGCCGTATAGGTAAATCCGCCACGACCGCCTGTTAACCCTGTAATGGAAGAAAGGTTTACAATTACACCGCTTCCCTGCTTCTGGAAGTATGGCAATACTTTACGCGTACTGCGCATTACTCCGCCCACATTAATATCCATTACGCGGCTCCAAACAGCATCTTCTACATTATGTGCGGCTTGCATTCTATCCAATACCCCGGCACAGTTCACTAAAATATCTACGCGGCCAAATGTAGCCACTGTTTCTTCTACCATTTTTTGAACATCTTCTTCAACTGCCACATTAACTTTTACACCCATTATCTCGATATCTTGCGCTTTAAATTCATTGACAGTAGCCTGTAATGCTTCTTCATTGAAGTCAGCAATTACTAGCTTTGCGCCTTCCTCTGCATAACGAGATGCAATCGATTTACCTATACCATTCGCTCCGCCTGTAATAATGGCTACTTGATCTTGTAAACGTCCCATTGTTCATCCTCCTACTTATCGTTACGTTAGTAGTAAGTAGTTTAATACAGTCTAGAATGCACTTTCCGAGCAATGAATGAAATCATCAATTTAATATTTTAATATACTAAATAAATTCATTGCTCCTACACGACCCAATAAGTTTGGATTGCTATTTTTCTGCATTTTATACTGTCTTACCTACTTTAACTTCGAATTATATATTTCTAGTACAATTAAAACTATACAGGATAAATTTTTAAATTTCAAAACATTCATGATATATTATAATAATTATTTTTCAGATCATAGTTAGTCGGAACATGTTAAATCTTTATCATCCAAAGACTCTTGTAAGCTATTTCTATCTCAATAGTTAAAATAGGACTGCACTTGAAAATCGCTAATAAAACATACAGTTTGATATATTTATTGACAATTTCAAACAATATGCGCGACTATAAGTACTGTCCAGTTATTTTAGAATTGCTAACCCTACAGAAATACCTTACTATTGGCACGGTATTTCTCAGAGAAGACTTCAACAGTAGGAATCATTTTTTGACTCTCTATCTTCCCTATTGCTCAAAAAATCTATCGTATGGGTTAGAATATCTTGTTACTTTTTGCTTCTATTCAGCAATGCCTTCTGATCAACCAATCGCTTAAATTCTTTATCCAATGCTTCAAAACTGGGATCACCGGGAATTAACAAACTCAATTCACTTATTACTGCAGCTAGTTTCGTTTCAATAACCATAAGCTCTTCGTCGATATGCTTATTTACAGGTATTTGTTCAGGCCCTTTTTGATTGCTGCTTTCAACACGTCGAATGACCTTTTCCTTAATAACCAATAGCTTATTACAGAGACGTTGAATTAAATATTGATCATGCGATACGATTAACAGAGTTCCGGCATAGGTAGAAAGAGTCTCCTCCAATTGCTCTCTGCTTGGTAAATCGAGATGGTTCGTCGGTTCATCGAGAATCAGTAAATCATACCCTTCCAACAGCATTTGCACTAACTTTATTTTCATACGCTGCCCCATTGATAAGGAGGAGATTGGTTCGTCTATTTGCCTAGCTGTGAAACCGAGATTTGTAAATAACGTTTTCGCCTTGAAAATCGAATCTCTATCATATAATCTAAGTGCTTCAATTGGTTTCATATGAACAGAAAGATCTCCTACATCCTGACTTAAGTAACCAATTTTTAAAGTAGGGCTTTTCCACAACTCTCCCCCACTGACTGGCTCTTGATCTAAAATCATCCGTATTAATGTAGTTTTTCCTGCCCCGTTGGAACCTATCAAACCAATGCATTCCCCATTCTTTACATAAAAATGACTATTGTCAAAAATTACATGATCCCTATATTGTTTTTTTAAATCTTTTGCCTCCATAATCCGTTTGCCTCGTTTGTCATTGACCTGAAATTCAAATTCAATTTTTACTTCATCAGCAGGTTTTTCTATTCTTTTTTTTGCAAGCTCCGCTTCCAGCCTATTTTTCTTGGATTTAATCTGAATATCCATCTTCTTAGCCTTAGCTCGGTAATATTCCTTTCTGCCCACTTGCTTTCTTTCTGAGCCCGTTCCATGCTTCGTTGAGTCACGATGCGCTTTTTCAGACCAATTTTTCAATTGATTCATTTGTGCTTCAATCCGCTTCTTATCTTTTTGCTGATTGTCATACTGGTGCTGTTGAATTTTTCTTTTTTCTTCTTTCTGCTTTTTATAGAAACTATAATTGCCTGTATACTTGTGCACAATCCCATTCTCTATTTCAACTATACGGCTGACTGCCTGGTCTAAAAAGTAACGATCATGAGAAATCACCATGGCAGCACCTTTATACGATGCCAGCTCTTCTATCAACCAAAGAATCCCGTCCAGGTCTAAATGGTTTGTTGGCTCATCAAGAATCAATAAATCAGGTTCAGTTGACCAAATATGTGCAAGCGCTAGCTTTAATCGCTCACCCCCGCTTAAATGTTCCAAACGTTCAGGATTCCACCCTGGAGTACCTGCCAATCCAAGCTGACTCGTCAGCGCAAACATCCCGGATTCAGCTCCCGACTCTATCATGGATTGAAAGGTACCGGCTGTATATTCAATCGATTGTCGTAAATATCCAATACTGACATTCTCTTTTCCAAACTGAATATTTCCCTTATCTGCTTGAATTGTTCCAGTCATGATATTGGCCAATGTTGTTTTTCCTGTTCCGTTAAAACCAATTAATCCGATTCGGTCCCGGCTGCCTATCTCCATATTAATGTTTTTTAAAATCGTTCTTTCACCATAGCTTTTCTGTATTTCCTTCAGACTGAGTATATTCATTCCAATCACCTCTTATAATAGACAACTAAAAACCCCAACAGAAGCCTGAAGGGGGTGTGTACATCGTTTATCAACAGAGGTATACAAATAAACACACGCTACTAACTGCAGCCGTATTCTTTTATACTCTATTCAACGAAAGAACGTGTTATGGACACACTAATCCAATTTTCAGGCTTCTGTTTTTATTCAAAAACATTGCGAAAATAAGATTAGATTTTCATCGTCCCACTATCAGTCCTTTACATTTATTGTTTACAGTATATTCCAGATATGCCGGAAGTGTCAATTTGTTTTGAGACTACTTCGATTTTTCTGTCACCAGGGGTTGTATAATCATTTACTAGTATGAATGATTTTTTTGTCATTATACATAAGAAAGAGGGCCTAAAGATCATGAATCTTTAGGCCGTCCTTTTTGTTGTTTCTTAAGATTCCATCCACTCAGTATGGAAAATACCTTCTTTATCTACACGCTCATATGTGTGAGCACCAAAGTAGTCGCGTTGCGCCTGTAAAAGGTTTGCAGGCAATGTTTCAGCACGATAGCTGTCATAGTAAGACAGTGCTGCTGTAAAGCTTGGAACCGGAATACCAGCTTGGACAGCCGCTACAATGACTTCACGCAATGCTTCCTGGTAGCTTGTTGCAATTTCCTTGAAATAATCATCAAGAAGAAGGTTTTTAAGATTAGGGTTGCGATCATAAGCATCTTTAATCTTCTGTAGGAATTGTGCACGAATGATACAACCTCCGCGGAAGATCATCGCGATATCGCCATACTGTAGATCCCAATTAAATTCGTCAGATGCAGCTTTCATTTGTGCAAAGCCTTGTGCATACGAACAAATTTTGCTCAAATACAAAGCTTTTCGAATGGATTCGATAAATGCTGTTTTATCTCCATCAAATGCCTTCACTTGAGGACCTGTTAATACCTTGGAAGCTTCCACGCGCTCTTCTTTTAATGCAGATAAGAAACGGGCAAATACAGATTCCGTAATGATCGGAAGTGGAACGCCAAGATCGAGTGCACTTTGGCTAGTCCATTTTCCAGTTCCTTTTTGGCCTGCTTTATCAAGGATTACATCTACCATTGGTTTGCCTGTCTCTTCGTCCTTTTTCGTGAAGATATCAGCAGTAATCTCGATTAGATAGCTGTCCAGTTCGCCTTTATTCCATTCAGAGAATACTTCATGAAGTTCATCAGCGTTTAGACCAAGAATATGACGTAATAAGGAATAGGATTCGGAAATCAATTGCATGTCTCCGTACTCAATTCCATTATGGACCATTTTCACATAATGGCCCGCTCCATCCGGTCCAATATATGTACAACAAGCATCATCGCCTACTTTAGCGGAGATTGCTTTTAAGATCGGAGCTACTAGCTCGTACGCTTCCTTTTGGCCTCCAGGCATAATAGAAGGTCCCTTTAATGCACCCTCTTCACCACCTGATACACCTGTTCCAATAAAATGGAAGCCTTGCTTGCTTAATTCTTCATTACGACGTTGTGTATCTTTGAAGAATGTGTTTCCGCCATCAATTAGAATATCCCCTTTATCAAGATAAGGAGTTAATTGGGCAATGGTTGCATCAGTAGCTGCACCGGCTTTAACCATAATTAAAATTTTACGTGGTGTTTCCAAAGAGTTTACGAATTCTTCAATTGAATAGGTAGGATGGACATTTCTTCCTTCCGCCTCTTTCATCATAGCATCTGTTTTTTCAGATGAACGATTGTATACTGAAACGGAATATCCGCGGCTTTCAATATTAAATGCTAAATTCTTGCCCATTACGGCCAGACCGATTACACCGATTTGTTGTTTTTCCATCTGTAAACATTCCTTTCATTGTTTTTTCGCTATACTAAACCGTATTAACTTTAGCAATTTTACACCATTTGCGCAAGTGCGACGAATTAGTTTTCCTTGTCATTCCTGGGTTTGGGACGCTTTAAGAAGTCCTTGCTAAAACTTGTATTGGCATCTATTTGATTGCTATTTATTTCTATCTCTTTTTGGATAATTTTATCCCCGAACTTCTTAGTCAGCTTTTCCATAGCCGTACCCAATTTCACTTCTTTTTCGTCCTGAACAAACGAAAAAATATCCAATTGCTTGATTGCTTCCTGCTGCTCAACCACTTCATTTGCTGTTACGCCCAATAGCCTTACAGGATTGCCATTCCAATGCTTTGTAAAAAGATCCCGGGCATGGTTGTATAACTCTTCAGTCTTATTAATTGGATTTTCCAGAGTTTTGCCTCGTGTTATAGTCCTTCGATCCTTATAGCGAATCATAATTTGGACCTTCATAGTCAGTAGTTCCTTCTTCTTTAAACGACCAGAGACCTTTTCACTTAATCGTTGCAGCACTTCAAATAATTCATGCTGATTCGTTACATCTCTTGGAAGAGTAGTCGAATTTCCAACACTTTTAAAGTCATAAATAGATTCCGGATCTACCTCACGCCTGTCTATACCATTGGCTCTTTCTCTTAATCTGATGCCATTTATACCAAGAAGTTTTTTAAGTGCCAATTCATGCGCATTGGCTAAATCACCAATCGTATGAATATTTAATGTGGCCAGTTTTTCGGCCGTTTTTTGGCCAACTCCATGCATCTCACCAACTGGCAGGTGCCAGAGTTTAGCCTGCACTTCACGCTTTCTCAGAATCGTAATTCCCATTGGTTTCTTCATATCCGAAGCGGTTTTGGCCAGAAACTTATTTGGAGCTATACCTATACTGCATGGCAAATCCATCGTTTCCATAATTCTTTTTTGAATCGTATGAGCTATTTCTATGGGTGATTGGTTCTCACAATAATCAGTAATATCAAGATAGCCTTCGTCAATTGAAACGGGTTCTACAAGTGGTGTATACATCCGCAGCAGATCAAAAATCCCCTGTGATGCAGTGCGATATCGGTCAAAATTAGGTTCCATCAGGATAAGGCCGGGACAAAGCTTCTGTGCCTGCCAAATTGGCATCGTTGTTTTGACACCAAATTTACGTGCTTCATAACTGCATGTAACAATAATCCCTCTTCTTTCCTTCGCATTCCCGGCTATTGCCAAAGGTTTTCCTTTTAATACAGGATTATGGGCCATTTCTACAGAAGCATAAAAACTATTCATATCCACATGTAAAATGACTCTTCCGCCTTTTTTAACTTGACGTTGTTCCATCTCTTAGACCCTCTTATCCCTTATATTCACTGTTTAACTGGAGCTAAACACATTGTTTATGTAAAATTGCCACTGGACTATTCCAGTGGCATCATGCATGCTAGCATTATTTAGATGGATTTGTAACTTCTTCAATAATCGCCAATACCATTTCACCTAGTTTATTTAACTCAGCAATTGGCATTTTCTCGTTTGTTGTATGGATATCTTCGTATCCCACTGCAAGGTTTACGGTAGGAATACCATGTCCAGCGATTACGTTTGCATCACTACCTCCACCGCTGTGAAGAAGTCTTGGTTCACGGCCAATTTTCTCAGCTGCTTTTTTAGCTACTTCAACCACATGATCTCCGTGGTCATATTTGAATCCTGGGTACATAACTGTTACTTCCACTTCAGCAGAGCCACCCATTTCAGCAGCTACTGATTCAAACGCATCTTTCATTTTAGCAACCTGAGCTTCCATTTTTTCAGGTATCAAAGAGCGTGCTTCCGCAAGAATTTCTACATGATCACAAACGATATTTGTTTGTGAACCACCTTCAAAGCGGCCGATATTAGCCGTTGTTTCTTCATCAATTCTTCCAAGCGGCATTTTAGCAATAGCTTTAGCCGCAATCGTAATCGCAGAGACGCCCTTTTCCGGTGCAACGCCTGCATGCGCTGTTTTTCCTTTAATGATAGCGTTAACTTTCGCTTGTGTAGGTGCAGCAACAATGATATTGCCAACTGCTTCATCACTATCTAATGCAAAACCATATGTAGCTTTAATAAGAGAACGATCCAATACTTTTGCACCCACTAAGCCGGATTCTTCTCCAACTGTGATGATGAACTGGATTGGGCCATGTTCAATATTATTTTCTTTCAATACACGGATAACTTCAAGCATAACAGAAAGGCCCGTTTTATCGTCCGCCCCAAGAATAGTCGTACCATCAGATACTACATAACCATCTTTAATAGAAGGTTTGACACCCTTACCTGGAACGACTGTATCCATATGGGAAGTAAAATAAATCGTATCCACGCCTTCTTTAGTGCCTGGTAACGTACAAATTAAATTACCTGCTCCAAACCCGGTAAGTTCCTTTGCATTATCTTCATATACATCCAGGCCCAGAAGGCTGAATTTATCTTTTAGGATTTTTGCTATTTGTCCTTCATTTTTTGTCTCAGAATCAATTTGCACCAATTCTAAAAATTCTTGTAATAATCTTTCTTCATTAATCAATTGTCTTCCTCCTAACCGGGAATAAGTTACTTTATAAGTATACCGATGTTTCTTCCATAAGAAAAGAGGTCGAGCCCGGACAAAAGGTAGACAGTTTTTCCCTTATGAATATAGATTCAAATTACTTCGATACTTCCTTAATATAGACCTATTTGTTTACCATTTACTACTTAAGAATCTTTATTCAGCTTAACTTACTTTGGTATTGGTAAAAGCTATTTCTATTTTTCTAAAAGAAAGACAGACAAAAATAGAGCCCGAAACCGGACTCTAACAAGTTTAAAGCGGAATATTACCATGTTTTTTGGACGGTCTTGATTCTTTCTTTGTCCGAAGCATCTCTAACGCCTGCGCCAGTTTTATTCGAGTTTCTCTTGGAACAATCACATCAACGACCATCCCTTGACTGGCCGCAACATAAGGGTTTGCAAATTTTTCACGATATTCTTCAATTTTTTGCTGACGTACTGCTTCAGGATCATCACTACTGTTAATTTCTTTAGCAAAAATGATATTAGCTGCCCCTTGAGGTC
>JAZUQD010000407.1:0-10964 GCA_045605505.1 Pradoshia sp. | reverse complement strand
TTCTTTAACTTTTTAACAAAGAATTTTTTGCAGCTTGGAGAGTATTATGCATGAGCATAGTAATTGTCATAGGGCCAACACCGCCCGGAACAGGTGTAATAAAAGAAGTTTTAGGCATGACATCATCAAAATCGACATCCCCACATAATTTATTCGATTCATCTCTATTCATACCGACATCAATCACTATGGCTCCTTCTTTAACATCATCAGCTTTAATCATTTTAGCAATTCCCACTGCCGCAATCAGAATATCTGCTTGTTTCGTATAATGTCTAAGATCCACTGTTCTGGAATGACAATAGGTTACCGTTGCGTTTTCGTTTAAAAATAGTTGTCCAACAGGCTTGCCGACAATATTGCTTCTTCCGATAACCACCACATGTTTACCGGAAATATCAATCCCTGTGTTTTGAACCATTTTTAATATTCCAAATGGTGTGCATGGTAACAGCGCTTCTTGCTTTGTCATCATTCTCCCAATATTAATTGGATGAAAACCATCTACATCCTTGGCTGGGTCTATCGTTTCAATCACACGTTTTTCATCAATATGCTCCGGCAGGGGTAACTGAACTAAAATCCCGTGTATATCTGATCGATGATTCAGTTCTACAAGCTTATCAAGGAGTTCATCCTCAGAAATAGATGCCGGATATACAATTATTTCCGATTTCATCGCCAACTGTTTACATGCTTTCTCTTTATTTCGCACGTATGTTTGAGATGCTTGGTCATTCCCAACCAGGATAACAGCAAGACCTGGGGTAATGCCTTCTTCCTTTAATAATTCTACGTCCTTGGCAATCTTTTCTCGGATGGTTGCTGATATCAATTTTCCGTTAAGTATCTGTGCCGGCATGACAATAGCTCCCCCTTAAAAATTTTCTTCTTGTCTATTTTTATAATGATTCTTTAATTTTGGATAATACTGCATTAACAAATTTCGGAGATTCATCATCTCCAAATAGCTTAGCCAATTCTATCGCTTCATTAATGGCTGCGTTCTGTGGAACCTCTTCGTTGAATAATAATTCGTACGATGTCAGTCTTAAAATATTGCGATCAATATTTGGAAGTCGGCTCAATTTCCAGTTTTCAAGATTAGATTCAATAAGCGTATCAATTTTTTCTAATTCATCTGTCGTTCCATATACTAATTTAATTAAATATGGATCTGCATCGATCTCATCTACTACATGCTCTATTGCTTGGTCTCTTTCAACTTTCCCAACATCTATTTGAAAAAGAGCTTGTAGAGCTTTTTCTCTTGCCTCTCTGCGTTTCATGAATAATTCTTACTCCTTTACTTCGAAAAGTGCACTAAACTTTGTGCACTTCGCATCATATATGAAATCATAACACATCCTTACAAGTAAAGGTAGTATAGTAGCATCATTTAAAGTTGTTGATTTACTGATTCTACTGTCCACTACCCAAAAGACACGAATGACATCTCAGTCACCCATTATCTCCCTCTTCATGCGCTATATACATGGCTGTCTTTTGTTGTTGATTCTCCAATTCCATGTTATAGACAAATAATAAAAGCACTCAGCAATTTGGAACTACCCCTTAAAGTTAGAGGACTGTCTAACTTTTAACGGCAGTTCATTTAGTAGCTGAGTGCTTTTATTGCCAGTGCCTAAAAATCACTTACTCCTTAAGCACTGGTATTTAGATTACTTTAAATAGTATCCAGGTAATCTGATTCAACTTTTGCTGTTTCAAATTGTATACCAACAATATGAACATTCACTTCAGTTGCTTCAAGAGCCGTCATGTTCATTAATGTTTGGCGAATATTTTCCTGCGCTTCCTGCGCAACCTTTGGAATAGATACACCAAACTTTACAAGGCAGTATACATCAATCTTAATGCTATCTTCATTAAGTTCAACTTTTACACCTTTACCATGATTTTTTTTACCAAGCTTCTCAACAACACCTGAGGCGAAATTCCCTCTCATTTGGGCAATTCCCTCTACTTCGCTTGCTGCTATACCAGTAATCACCTCAATGACTTCAGGGGCAATTTCAACTTTCCCTAAACCATCATAGTTTTCTAAATCTACAGTTTGATTTTCCTCCATGTCATACACCTCCAAATCTTCTACCTCTATTATGGATTCATAACGTCATAAGTTTCAAGAAATTTTGTGTTAAAATCTCCAGAAACAAAAACATCATGGTTCATTAACTTTAAATGAAAGGGTATGGTTGTTTCAATACCTTCGACTACAAATTCTGATAGTGCACGTTTCATTTTCCGCACAGCTTCATCCCTTGTTGGTGCATGGACAATCAATTTCGCTACCATAGAGTCATAATAAGGCGGAATAAAATAGCCTGTATAGGCTGCCGAGTCAACCCTTACACCAAACCCGCCAGGAGGAAGATACATTTCAACCTTGCCCGCTGATGGCATGAAATTTTTATTCGGATTTTCAGCATTGATTCGGCATTCAATCGCCCATCCATTAAATTGAACATCTCTTTGTTCAACCAATAATTTTTCACCGGAAGCCACTCTGATTTGTTCTTTAATTAGATCTATTCCAGTTACCATTTCAGTAACAGGATGTTCCACCTGGATTCTAGTATTCATCTCCATGAAATAAAACTTCCGATCGCGATGATCGTAAATAAATTCAACCGTTCCGGCTCCTGTATAATCAACAGCTTTTGCTGCAGTGACTGCAGCTTCACCCATTTCTTCTCTCATTTCACTATCAATAGCAGGCGACGGTGTTTCCTCTACTAGTTTTTGGAGCCTTCTTTGGATCGAACAATCTCTTTCACCCAGGTGGATCACATGGCCATGGCTATCCCCTAAAACCTGAATTTCCACATGACGGAAATCTTCAATGAATTTTTCAATATACACACCCGGATTCCCAAAAGCCGTCAGGGCTTCCTGACGGGTTATTCGAAGACCTTTTAGCAGTTCAGCTTCATCTCTAGCTATGCGAATTCCTTTACCGCCACCACCGGCTGTTGCTTTAATAATAACCGGATAACCGATGTCCGAAGCAACTTGAATGGCCGCCTCTTCATCCTCTACAATACCTCTTGAACCAGGCACTACCGGTACACCGGCAGCGCGCATCGTTTCCCTAGCAACATCCTTTGTACCCATTTTTGAAATAGCCTCTGCTGATGGGCCGATAAAAATCAAATGGCACTCCTTACACATCTCAGCAAAATCAGCATTTTCGGCTAGGAAACCGTAGCCTGGATGAATGGCATCGCAACCAGTTAATTTTGCTAAACTGATAATGTTGGCTATATTTAAATAACTGTCCTTAGAAGCTGTAGGTCCTATACAATAGGCTTCATCCGCAATTTGTACATGCAGAGCTGTTTTGTCGGCTTCTGAATAAACAGCAACTGATTCAATATCTAATTCCTTGCAAGCCCGGATAATCCGAACAGCAATCTCGCCACGGTTTGCAATCAAAATTTTCTTTATCATAATCCGGCTCCTCCTATTCGGCTTTTACTAAAAACAGAGGTTGTCCGTATTCAACCAATTGACCATTTTCTACTAATATTTCTACAATCTCACCTGAAACTTCCGCTTCAATTTCATTAAATAATTTCATTGCCTCCACTATGCAGACAATTGTCTCTTTATTCACTTTATCACCAAGTTTTATGAAAGGATCTTCCTCAGGAGATGAGGATACATAAAATGTACCTACCATCGGAGAAGTAATTTTATGAAGATTCGTTGGTTGTTCTGTTTCTTGTCCTATTACCGGCTGTCTATTTTCCTTTACCACCGGTTGAACTTCCTGTTGATGTATTGTTTGAGCCGCTGGCGTCACAAGTACTGGTACCTCTGTCGGTATTATAGCGCTATCAGATTCAGTACCTTTAATTATTTTTATTTTTGTACCCTCTTGTTCAAACTCAAACTCTTTAATACCTGTTTGATTAATTAATTTTATAATTTCTCTGATTTCCTGTACTTTCATCAGGAACCACCCCTCCTATTTATGACCAGATACTAATATGATACTATAATATCTGGTAGAAATACAATTTTGATAATTTCATATCACTCTACGTATATTTCTAGTTTGCGGGTTAAACAGGTCCTATCGAAAAAACCAATACTTAGACATTCCTACTCTTCGTTTCTGTACCTAACTAAACCGTCTATATTTGTTTACATAGAATAGAGGATTATTTACAAATTCGCTAAAAGAACCTAACTATCCTTTTTTTATTATATATAAAATTATCATTCATTACCAAAATATGACACAAATATTTGTAATGAATTCATAAATAAATGAACTTAATCAACAGGTGATATAAAATAAACAGCTGGCAGTTTTCAACATAGCAAAGGCAATACCGGCTGCTCACCGATATTGCCTTTCCTGGTAGATCTTATTTTTCCGGTTGGAATTCAACCGCAACCGCATTTGTTTTGCCTATTTCTTTTGTAACCATTTGAATAATTTTGTTTGCTGCGCCTGCATCCTTTTTATCAGACTTTACGGTAATCTGAATTTGATCTCCCTCAGCACGTACCAATGCGTCTTTATAACCCAGAGCAATAATCATAGTCTCTAGCATGTCCTCTTTTGTTGACATTTCAGCCAATGCTTCTATCTGCTCATGTGCTTCTACTCTTTCTTCTTCCGATAAATCACTAGAAGCAACCTTATTGGTCAGTTCCTCTTTCTGTCTGCTTCTTTCATCATTCAAATCTATGCGCATCGCTTCAAAAACAGAGTCACTTGATTCATTTGTCACAACTGTAGAAGATTCATCACTTTCTGTTGACTCTTTAGAAGAATTTGTATTTGTTTTTTCTTTCGGAGTTTCCTGATTTACAGCTGTATCCTGAGGAGTTGTAATATAGTATACACTTAGCACCGCTACCAAACTTAACATCGTTAATAACCAAACCGTTTGTTTTCTTAATAACACTTTATTTCCTCCTTAAAAATCCTTATTTTTTCGCCGATACGGCTACACGGTGACTCGGTACATCCAACACTCTTGTCACTGCTTCAATGATTTCTTTTTTGACTCGAACATCATCGGCTCCTTTTGCAACGATCAATACACCACGGATTGCCGGCTTTTTCGTCTCTCTAACAAGGGGTACTTCTTTATCCCCTTCCCGGATAATGACAATCTTTTCATCAGTAGAAAAGTCCTCAACTTTTCTCTCTCCGCCTTCACGATCTGTTTCTTCGGTAGTCTGACGCTGAGCAACAGAATTCTTTTCATATACTTTTGTTTCAGTTGCATCAATATTAACGATCACGGATACATTTGATACTCCTTGCATCGTTTCCAAGGTATCCTTTAATTCACTTTCATACATTTTTTCAATATCTCCAATAGTTCCAGACTTTTTTGGTGAAGATGATTTCCATGTAGTGACCGTTTCCTCGTTTTGTTTATCTTGGGTTGAACCAGTTTGAAAAACGGTATTTGTTTGGTTTGTATCTGAAGTTGGTTTATTCGTAAACATGCTGGCTGCCATCAATAATATACCGGCTAACAAGATGATTGCGATATACCGGTACTTTTTGTTTGGTTTACCTTCCTCGTCTTCTTTGGCGAACATGTCCTTAATTTTTTGAATCCAATCCTTTATCAAAGTCCATCACCCCCTTCAATTAATCCGATTACAATTTTACTTGGATCGATCCCCCATATCTTAGATAGTATTGTTGTTAGTTCGGATGATGGTGTATTCTCTATTTCGTTTTGCTTTTCATCAATGGTAACCTCTATTTTTTTTACTGGCTGCACTTCTTCTGAGCTGGACTCCTGGCTTTCTGCCACAAATACCTGTATGGTTTCAATGTTTTCTGCATTCATTTCTCCGTTCTTATCCATAAGTGTGATTTCAATGTCTTGAATGGCATAATTACTTTCGTCCATCAGCTCCTTTTCTGCTTCGTTTTTTAATTGGACAGCCATATGTTCCAATATATATGCCTGTTGGCTCTCTTCTATTTCCTTTTTCTTGCTTTCAAGCGAATTTTCTAATTTCGGATTACTCCCTGTACTGCTTTGCATGAGTTTCTCCTGCATTTCACTAGTAAAGTTTTTATTAAATATGGATAGAATGGGCGTAATAAAAACAGCAATCAAGAGTAATCCCACAACAAGTTTCGTATATTTCTGCATGGTCGAGCTAGGGAGGAGCATGTCCAATATGATGGCGAACAGAATAAAAACGATAATATTGGTAACCCATTCCGTTAGAATACTCATCAAACTTCTCCTCCTATCGAACCATCATCGTAATATTTCCTGCTGCCACGATGACTGTAACGGTCAGAAAGAACATAAGACTAACAATTGCCAGTGCCGCAAAAACATAGATAATATTTTTACTGATGATATCGAGACACTTAATCATTGCCCCAGCCCCAAGTGGTTGCAGAATAGCCGCAGCCACCTTATAAACCAAAGCGATTAATAATATTTTCAAAGCTGGAAAGGCAGTCATAATCAGTAAAATCACCACACCTGCAATCCCGACTGTATTTTTTAATATGAGCGAAGCCCCTATCACCGTGTCTGCTGCATCTGTAAACATCCTTCCAACTACAGGGATAAAATTCCCAGTCACAAATTTTGCCGTTCGGATCCCAATTCCGTCTGCTACAGCAGTGGATACTCCCTGTACAGAAATCACTCCAAGAAATACAGTCATGAAAATACCAAGCAATCCCACACTCCAGGTTCTTAATAATCCAGCAAGCTGAGTGACCTTGTAGTGCTCCGACAGCATGCTCACTATACTGAGCATGGTTGATAAAAATAACAGAGGTAAAACAATATACTCAATTAACGCTCCGCTTGTATTCATTAAAAACAAGAGCATCGGATGAAAAAAAGCAGAAGATAATACACCGCCTGAGCTAGCGATCAGAGCCAGCAGTAAAGGGATTAAGGCAATCATAAAATCTGTGATAGCAGCGATTGTATCCTTTGCATAATCAACTGCTACATAAAAGCTATTCAGTGCTATAATCATCAGAACCATAAACACGATCGCGTTCGCCACTTTACTGACAGATGTTTTTTCAAAGGTGCTTTGCAAGGTTTGAAGAAATACACTGAATACTGTTAACAAAATGAGGGTGCCCAATAATTTCCCATTCGCAATGATTTCATGGAAAATGAATTGGAGAATCCCGCTAAGCCATTCTTTTAAGGTGAACTTTTTTTCACCGCTTATGAAATCTACAAAACTTCCTTTTTGCGACTCTGGTAAAAACCCTCCATATTGGTCATAAACGGAATCCCAAAATTGTTTAAGATCATCAAGTGGAATATCATCCGCATTAAACGTTTCAACAGCCTGTGTTTCTTCTGGCAAATCAGTAGAGTTGGGGGAGGCTTGACTTGTTTGACCATTGCTTAAGCTAAGAATCAGAAATAGAACGACGATACTTGTCCACTTTACTTGCTTCATTTATCCTTCAGCCCCTTTAAACCTTTCACCACAATGATTAATTAGGAATCATCTGAATAACACTCTCAATAATGACCGTTAAGATTGGAATGGCCATTGTAAGAATCATAATTTTTCCTGCCAATTCAATTTTTGATGCAATTGCTCCCTGCCCGGCATCTTTAGTAATTTGCGAGGTAAATTCAGCAATATAGGCTATTCCAATGATTTTTAAAACAGTTGATAAGTAGACCATATTCACATTTGCATTAACGGCCAATTGCTGAATCATTTGAATTATTTCGTAGATTTTATCTATCAGGAATAGGAATATAGAGCTTCCGACAAATACAACAAGTAAGAAAGCTAGATTTGGCTTTTGTTCCTTGATGATCATTGCCAGAAATGCTCCAACCAGCGCAACACCCGTTATCTGCAACATTTCAATGGCTCATCACCCCAAAATTTCTATTGAAATAAAAACACGGATTTAATTCGATCAATTAATTGACCTACCACCTGTGCCACGTTAAATAAAATGTAAATAAAGCTTACCAATATGACCCACTGCGAATATTCTTTCTTACCTACCTGATCGAGAATCGTATGAATAAACGCGACAATTAGTCCAACTCCTGCTATTTTAAAAATAATATCGATATCAATCCCCATTACCTGCTATCCCCCTCCCCCTACATCAATAAAATGGCTATAAGCAGACCTGCAAAGAAACCCAGACTTCTCGCCATCTTGTCGTACTTCAACTGTTTTTCAGCCGCATCTGCTTCTTCCCTTTCAAGGTGAACCAATGCCAGTTGAATTTGTTTTTGCTGACTCTCTCGATCATGCTTTCCTAATGTTTCTCCAAATTGAAGAAGGATATCTATTTCTTTCTGCTGTAATTCTGATTGCTTTCTTGCGATTTTAAGACTTTCCTGCCAGGCAGATGATACCGACTGATTGTCTGTACCGAGCCTTCTCGCAAAATCTGAAAATAAAATCGATATAGGGGCAGGTATTTGTTTTGCCAATGTTAAAACAGCTTCCTTTAGAGGAGAATGTCCATACATAATTTCTGCTTCTAATATTTGAAGTGCCGCTCGTAAATCACGAATATGCTTAGGTCTGGCAATCAACTTCTTAGAAACCTCAAACCCAATAAGGGACGTAGCCATAATAATTAAAACTGCACCCAATATTTTAATCATGTTCTCACTCTTTCCCCATCAAATAACACTTTGCCTGTACGATCCTTTATTTTGGATATACTCCCTGGTTTATCAGTTCGCCTCAATTCCACGATTCTTTCAAAATTAACTTCCTGTACGATATTTTTCATAATCGGCCTGGCTAATATATCATTAAGTGAATGTCCGTGCGCCGTTATAAATAGCGTAATACCGGCATTAACCGCTTCCATCATGGCTTCTGAATCTTCTCTTCTTCCAATCTCATCAGCTACAATAATTTCGGGACTCATGGACCGGATCATCATCATCATTCCTTCTGCCTTTGGGCAGCCATCGAGAACATCTACTCTGATTCCAAATTCCATTTGTGGTACCCCTTGAACACAACCGGCAATTTCTGATCGTTCATCTACAATACCAACTTTCATTGCAGGAATACGGCTGGATGGATTTCCAAAAGTGGCATAGCGGGCTAAATCTCTCAAGAATGTTGTTTTGCCTGTTTGCGGTGGACCAATAATCAGGGTCGATAGCCAGCGATTATGATATAAATAGGGCACCCATTCATTGACCATCCCCTTCTTTTGTCTGGCAATCCGAATATTGAAAAACGTAATATCCCGTAATCCTTTCACTCTGCCATTTTCCAGAATGACTCTCCCGGCCAGACCAACACGATGTCCTCCCTCAACCGTAATATAACCGCGCTTTAATTCTTCCTCGAGCATATAAAAGGAGTACTGACTGACTTTATTAAGAAATAAATCTGCCTCTTCCCTTAACACAGGCTTTTGTCCATACCTGATATCTTTACCTGACATCACTTCAAGCGGCCTTCCAACTCTTATTCTAATTTCTTCTATATCCTCCGGCTTAATGACTATTTCTTTTAACTGAGCACCTATAGTCGGAGGTAATAATTCAATAATAGAATCCATATCTCTCCCTCGCCTGGTCTGTCATTATTTAAAATGTATTCATGGACAGGCCATTTATGACATCATCCAAACAAAAAAGATGGCTATTTATACGTAATCTTCAACTGAATCTCTTAAAAAAATGCTTGATTAAAACTGAATCGAGATGGAAGAGGTATGACCGAGTTTGTAAAATGGGGATGTGAGAAAGAGTGGTACCTTTAAAAGGATGGATCAAGAAGCTAATTCTATTTGTAGGAAGACAAAAAAACTCCCGGACAGTTCTCCGGGAGTTTTAAACCTACCTATTATCCTCTTGATACGTAAGAAGCATCAGAAGTATTAATGATTAATTTGTCACCTTCATTAACAAAGAAAGGAACTTGAACCGTCAGGCCAGTTTCCACAGTAGCTGGCTTTGTTCCGCCTGAAGCTGTGTCACCTTTGATACCTGGTTCTGTTTCAGTTACTACCAATGTAACTGTTGTTGGAAGTTGAACACCAAGTGTTTCTGTTTGGAACATCATGATAGACACTTCCATGTTTTCTTTCAAGAATTTCAATTCGTATTCGATTTGCTTAGATGATAATTCGATTTGGTCATATGTTTCATTATCCATAAACACATGATTATCACCGCTCGCATATAAGTATTGCATTTTACGATTTTCGATATGTGCTTTGGCAACTTTTTCACCGGCACGGAACGTTTTCTCCTGGATTGCACCTGTACGAAGGTTACGTAATTTAGAACGTACAAACGCAGCTCCTTTACCTGGTTTTACGTGTTGGAATTCAATTACTTGCCAGATACCGCCATCTACTTCGATTGTTAAACCAGTTTTAAAATCATTAACAGAAATCATACAATATAGCCTCCTACAGCCTTATAAAATAAGTAAATCTTTTGTTGAATGAGTAAAGGTTTCGTTGGAATCCTCCGTAATCAGGAGATCATCCTCTATTCTTACTCCTCCAACTCCAGGTAAATAAATACCAGGTTCACAAGTGACAGTCATGCCTTTTTCCAAAATAATATCCGATTTAGCAGAAAGTCCAGGACCTTCGTGCACTTCTAGTCCAATCCCATGTCCAAGGGAATGACCGAAATATTCTCCATATCCATTGGCAGCTATGATATCTCTAGCAAGAGCATCTGCTTCGCGACCTGTCATACCCGGTTTAATATGCTCCATTGCATATAACTGAGCTTCCAGGGTAACATCATAGATTTTCTTTAATTGATCAGTTGGATCACCGACCGCCACTGTACCTCTAATATCGGATATATACCCATTATAAAGGGCACCGTAATCCATTGTGACAAAATCGCCGTTTTCTATTACTTTTTCCGTTGCAACACCGTGCGGCAATGCCGAACGTGCACCAGAAGCGACAATGATATCAAATGATGATG
>JAZUQD010000406.1:0-3980 GCA_045605505.1 Pradoshia sp. | reverse complement strand
ATTATCAGGATTTGTAGCGGGTTGCTTGCCTGAAGACAAAGTAGAAGAGGTTAAGAAGCTAAGAGAGAAGTATACCACTGTTGCTATGGTAGGGGATGGTATTAATGATGCACCCGCTTTAGCTACCGCTTCTGTCGGTATTGCAATGGGTGAAGGCTCTGATGTGGCCCTTGATACAGCGGATATTGTCCTGATGAAAAACGACTTGCCAAAAATAGCTGAGGCCATTCAATTATCTAAACGCATGAATCAAATCATTCGCCAAAATGTAATCTTTTCTATTTCAGTCATTATGATTTTAGTGGTATCAAACTTTTTCCAGGCACTTGACCTACCATTTGGCGTAATCGGTCACGAAGGAAGCACCATTCTTGTCATCCTAAACAGCCTGCGTTTATTAAAATCCAAATAAAAGACGATCTAATTTAGCCTTAGGACCTTGTATACTGGTGGGGAAAACTTATTGGTTTTCTCCACCTTTTTTGTCTTTTTAAAAAAACTGAGGAGGAAGAAGAATAAAGCGCAAATGAATAGATCGACTTAGGAACTTAGCCTAGGACTGAATCCTCTCTTTCTAACCTTCTGAAATTGACAAATAGGCTATTTCTTAAAAATTAGACATAAAAAAGAGGCTGTACAATAAGCACTTAATGGCCTCATTGGACAGTCTCCAATTTTTTATTCAATAGACATTTTAAAGAAAAATTTTTCGCTTGGCTGAACTATCTGTTCATTTAGTAATCAACTGCCAGGTATCCATACTTTAGGGGTGATCGATTGGAGTAGAAAAATCTCTGTTTTCTTCTCTACTCACCTAAATCGTATAACCTCTCCTTTTTCTGGACCAAACTCCATTTATCTCTCCTCCGATAATAATCACAAGCCCGGATATATATAACCAGAGCATTAACACGATTATTCCTCCAAGACTACCATATGTGGAAGAAAAATTAGAGAATGTATTGACGTAGAATGAAAATCCCAGAGATGATACAGCCCATCCAACACTTGCAAAAATGGCTCCCGGCAAAGAGTCTATCCATTTCATCTTCAGATTAGGTCCAAACCAGTACATGATCATAAATACAAAGGTAATCACCGCAATAGAAATTACCCAGCGCAGTATATCATAAACAAAGGATGGTTCAAATCCTAGGAAGTCAAAGACAATATTGAGAATGTATTTCCCAAACACAGGCAATAGCAAAGATATTACTACTACCAGGATTAATCCAATCGTTAAAATCAGAGCTAATCCTCTTACTTTAATAAATGATCTGGTTTCCTCAATATCATATGCATGGTTAAGTGCCCGTATAATGGCATTTGTTCCATTCGATGCAGACCAAATCGTAGCCAAGATCCCGAATGATAATAAACCACCGTTTTGTTTAGCCATGATATCCTTTAAACTTGATTCTAATAAATTCGCCGATTCTGCCGGTGCATACGCATGCAAAACCTCCATCAAATCAGCTTGACTAACCGGTAAGAACGGCAATAATGTGATAGTAAATATCAAGAGTGGGAAAATGGAGAGTAAGAAATAATAGGCTAATTGTGCTGCCAGACCTGTTACTTCATCCTCTTTAATTTTATCATATAAATGTCTTGCCATAGACTTATTCACATACTTTTTCGTACCTTCCATCTCTGGACCACCTCTATTCAACTGAGTCATCTTTATTTAGGAGTAGAAGTGGTACCTAAAGCATCAGTTGAAGATGAAGTGCCTTTGGCTTCTGAACCAGAATTTGAATTGCCGGAAGATTTTTTATCCACAAGAACTTCTTTTGTTTCTTTAATCACTCCTGCTACCTGTGGCGGCATTTCTTTCATTTCATCTACTTTCTCAGATATAAAAGAGACGTCCTGCCCAATTTGATCTATGTTTGTACGAATTTTGCCAGACATATCTTTTACATTTTCCACTAATGAATTAGGATCTTTCGCCACCGATTTAACATTGGTCATCATTTTTTGGCCGCCTGTCATCACTGTATTGCGAGTTTTCTTATCTAATAAACTAATCGCAAAACCCGCTGCTGCTCCACCTAAAATGGCCATCCATAGTTTACTTCCCTTTTGATCGCTTCTATTCATCATTATCCCTCCAGAATTAATATTACTTACTTATCTTATATTCATAGATTTACCTATAATGAAGGAATTCTAAACATAAAAATGTCAAATGGAATTTTAATAACTTGACGCAAAACTATTACAAGAATATTCTTAATATTAACAACATACAGATAGGGGTAATTTTAATTGGAGGATTTTTCAAAATATTTAACCATACTCTTAAAATCAATAAGTGATTTTCTTTGGGGTCCGCCACTCTTGATTTTAATTGTTGGAACAGGTATATATTTAACATTTCGAATTGGATTCCTACAAATTAAATTATTGCCTTATTCACTAAAATTGGCGTTCACTAAAAAGCAGGATAAACAATCTGATGGGGACATTTCCCATTTCCAAGCTTTAATGACTGCTCTTGCTGCAACAGTAGGTACAGGCAATATCGTCGGAGTAGCCGCAGCAGTTGTCAGCGGTGGCCCGGGAGCCGTCTTCTGGATGTGGGTTGCTGCTTTTTTTGGAATGGCTACGAAATACGGCGAAGCAGTTCTAGCGGTTAAATACAGGGTCATAAATGACAAGGGTGAAATGTCAGGTGGCCCTATGTATTATTTAGAAAAAGGGTTAAAAATGAAATGGCTTGGCGTTGCATTTGCGATATTTGGCGCGATTGCAGCCTTTGGAATCGGAAATATGGTTCAGGCCAATTCAGTGGCTTCAACTGTCCACGATACCTTCTCCGTCCCAACCTGGGTAACAGGGATTATCCTGACTATTTTTGCAGCACTTGTTTTGGTCGGGGGAATTAAAAGCATTGGTAAAGTCACTTCCTTTTTTGTGCCTATAATGGCTGCCTTTTATTTAATTTGTGGAATTTTGATTCTCATCTTGAATGCTGAACTGGTTCCAAATGCAATAAAACTTATTTTTACCGATGCTTTCTCTGGTGAGGCAGTAGCTGGTGGTGCAATAGGTACTGTCATCCGATGGGGAGTTGCACGTGGTGTGTTTTCCAATGAAGCCGGTTTGGGTTCAGCACCGATTGCGGCAGCTGCGGCCAAAACGGACTTCCCTGCCCGTCAAGCACTGGTATCGATGACGCAGGTGTTTATAGATACAATTATTATTTGCTCCATAACAGGTATTTCAATAGTTATGGCAGGCCAATATAATAACGGTCTGGAAGGGGCTGAATTAACATCGACTTCCTTTGATTTATTAATGGGCCCTGTTGGTTCCTATGTCGTTTCGATTGGTTTAATTTTCTTCGCCGCTTCCACAATTATTGGATGGGCTTATTATGGCGAGAAATGTTACTCTTACCTATTTAGTGATCGAACGGTTCTAGCCTACCGCATATTTTTTATTTTAGCTGTATTTATTGGTTGCGTAAGCTCTCTTGATCTCGTTTGGAGTTTCGCAGATGTTATGAATGCGTTGATGGCTATCCCTAACTTGATAGGTCTCCTTGGGCTTTCAGCAGTTATCATAGCTGAAACAAAAATTATCATCAAAATCATTAACAGTGAAAAACAAAATAAACGTATAAAAACGTTTGAAACTTGAATTTGACAGCAGACGATTTACATGGAATGATATTTTAAGATACGTGTAGAAGGGATGAATGAAGTGGCAGATTTATCAGTTAAATCCACCGAAAATATTAATTATATGATTACAGGCATCCAAGAAAAATTGCAAATGATCAATAGTTCCGCGATGCGACCAGATAGCTTCAAGGAAAGCGCTTATGAAGATTTATTGGAAATATATGAAATGGTCATGTCCAAGGACCGCTTCAGCCCCAGTGAAATGCAAGCAATTGTTGAAGAAATCGGAAATTTAAGAAAGTAAATCTAGTTAAAAAAACTCCTCTGCTATTATTAACAGAGGAGTTT
>JAZUQD010000405.1:0-2633 GCA_045605505.1 Pradoshia sp. | reverse complement strand
ACCTCCTTACTCTCAAATGTCCACTGTCCTCCAAACGGCAACATATCGGATAATCCAAGTTCTTTTGCAATAGATCCGAACCCATGATGAATCATAGCGCGTATGATATCCTGATACCGATTAAAGTGACGTATCCTCTTTTTAAGCACCTGCTTCTCCCCCTAACCACACATTCTTAATGGTCTAATTCCTTATTGGTTTTTTGCTTCTAACAAAGCAATTCGCTTTTCCAGCCGTTCAATATCTTCTTTTGTAGCAAGATCCATTTCAGCCATACGTTGCTTGACCTTTAAATTGATTTGTTGTTCAAATTCTGTCCGGGCTTCATCTCCCTTTTTCACCAGTTCATCAACCATTGATTTGGATTCAGCACGAGATACCTCTCCCTTTTTCACCAATTCATCAACTAATTTTTCAATTTGTTCCTTACTGGTTACAGCTGCACCAATTCCCATTGAGAACGTCTTATTTACAATGTCTCTAATCATTGCTCACTTCTCCTCCTTGAATTTATGATTGATAGTAATCCGTAAATCAAAGTAATTCCCTTTATTACCTTTCCACGGTTAAATTAAAACAAACTTATAAATTGTGTACTTTTCGTGAATAGTGCAAATTATCAGTTTATAAAAAAACAGAAGACTGTTCCATTGAGCAGTCTTCTATCAAAGCGATTAACCTTTGTCTATTTCTTTTTCTGTGCCGAATACAATTCCATTTTCTTTCCGGGAGCGCTCAGTGACTTCAAGTACGGCTCTACTGATTTCTATTAATTGTTGGTAGTTAGCCAGTTTATCATGCTTGATAATATCGACAAATGCTTCAATCTCATACGTCATATCATTCTCTTTTTGAGGGATGGAAAATGGTTCACATACTTTCGTTTCTCTATCAATATACTCAAGCTTTTGAATCGTTCCTGATCCAGGGAAGATGATATTCCCTGACTCTCCATGGATTTCATTTGATCCATAAGAATTCACGATTTTTGAGCATACAATAGTACATACAAAATCTGAATAGTTGAGGACCAGTGTTCCCCCTCCATCTACGCCACTTTCAAGCATAACAGGGGTATAGGTTGTGGAAATAGGTTTACCAAAAAGAGCGATCGCCATAGATAGGGGATAAACCCCAAGGTCTACCAAAGCTCCTCCTGAATAGTCAGCCGAGAATATATTAGGTACTTCCCCCTCCAAGAACTGATCATATCTGGAGGAATACTTCATATATTGTAAATTTACATTGCGAATTCTTCCCACGCGCTTAATGTTATCTTGTAGTAATGTAAAGTTAGGTGTATGAATGGTTCGAATAGCTTCAAAAAGATACACCTTGTTCTCTTTCGCGGTTTGATAAGCTCGATTCAGTTCAGCTATATTCGAAAATATCGGTTTTTCACATATGACATGTTTCCCGTTCTCAAGCATTAGTACTGCTTGTTCGAAATGGCATGAATTTGGAGAAGCAATATAGACAATATCAATCTCATCACATTTGGCCAGTTCCTCCAGTTGATTAAAGACAAGATCAACCTCATGCTTATTAGCAAAACGGGAGGCCTTATCCAAATTCCTGGAATAGATTGCCTTCAGATTCAGGGCTTCACTTTCCAATACAGCGTTTATAAAATTGTCAGTGATCATACTTGTACCAATTGTCGCTAAATTCATACTAACCTCTCCCTTGACTATCAAAATAAAGACCCATTTTTAAACAAATACAACTGTATACTTACTGTTACCCAATTAACTTTCATACGTACCCAAATGGATACTATTTTATAATGGGCTACTTATATTTAAATCATATCAAAAAAAGAACTTCCTACATTAAATTAAAATTTATTTTCCACGCGAATATAGAATTACCTTGCCAGTTAAGTAAAAGTAAGCGGAATAGTGAACTAAAAAAGGTGGCTAAACAGCCACCTTCCCATTAATCCTCATCTTTCGCATCCCAATCTTCTGGAATCGGTTCTGTTAACCATTCCTGGAATAGCTTCTTGTATTCCCGCAGCTGTTCTTGATAATTGGAAAATTGATCATTGTTAATCAAATATTGTTCCCCATCAAATACAGCCCGGATTTTCTTTTGCTTAATCAGTGTTTCAAGATAGGATTCCGGCAATGATAAGTATTCTGCTGTTTCTTTTACGGAAAGATACACTGATCATCCACCTCTTCTCCCGAAATTAGTTATTTCCTAAGTCTATCATATTTTTTGATGGTCTTCATTCAGATACGGATGACGTTACTTAACGTACAGAAATTCTTGTGATATCCATATCTGTAGGCATTCATTTCAATAATGAAAAGGATCATAGGCTTATTCGATGTTAGATACGTTTAACTCATTTATTATTAAATACTATATTTTTTAAATTTATTGATATATTACACGAACGTAAAGGTCCCGTAAATTTGTGTAAACATTTGTAATAAGTATTTACTTTCATCATTTGGTCTATAATAATTATACTCAGTAAAAAGTTTTCCAAAATAATAATGAGGTGTAAATAGTGGATGTAAGTATTCAACAGATGCTTTTTGAGTTTCTTGGCGGACTAGGTATCTTCCTGTTTGGTATTAAATACATGGGAGATGGACTACAAAAGTCTGCAGGAGACCGAC
>JAZUQD010000404.1:0-3535 GCA_045605505.1 Pradoshia sp. | reverse complement strand
TTCGTCCTGAGCCAGGATCAAACTCTCCATAAGATGTTTGATCTAGCTAATGTTTTAAAGCAAATTGACGAGATTTTAAAAATCTCTTATTTTAGACTTGCTTGGCGTTTCGTTTTGTTTAGTTTTCAAAGAACAATCTGTGTTGTTGTCGTTTTGGCGACTTAACTATCATACCAAGTTAGCAACCTGTTGTCAACAACTTTTTTAATTTTTATTTGCGTCGTTCGCTCCGATTTGTTTACCGTAGCGGCGACGTTTATTAATATACCATCCTAGTTTTTATTTTGCAATACTTTTTTCGAAAAAAGTTTTGTTTTTTATTTAATAGTAGTCTATGAAGCATTCTCTATGATCTTATCTCCATATATTAATTGCTTCCCACCTTTTAGAAAACAAAGAAGAAGCTGCCATGTTCAGGACAACTTCTTCTTACCATTTTATTTATGTCTCATTAATGGGAATAACAGTACATCACGTATAGATGGAGAATTAGTAAGCAACATAATTAAGCGATCCATACCTATTCCAAGACCACCAGTTGGCGGCATACCATATTCCAACGCTTCAATATAATCATCATCCATCATATGAGCTTCGTCATTACCTTGCTCACGTTCTTTAAGCTGTGCTTCAAAACGTTGACGCTGATCAATTGGGTCATTTAACTCCGTGAAAGCATTCGCATGCTCACGACCAACAATAAATAACTCAAAACGATCCGTAAAGCGTGGATCCTCTTCATTCTTTTTCGCAAGTGGAGAAATTTCTACAGGATGACCATAAATAAAGGTTGGTTGAATTAATTTCTCTTCAATTTTCTGTTCAAAGAATTCGTTAACAATGTGACCATATGTCATAGAGTCAGTGATTTGCACACCATGCTCCTTCGCAAGAGCGCGTGCTTCTTCCACAGAGGTTTCTTTCCAAAAATCTACTCCCACATATTCCTTAATGGCATCTACCATATGAAGCCTTGTCCACTTTGGCGTTAAATCTACTTCATAATCCCCATAAGGTATCGTAGTTGTTCCCAACACTTCCTTAGCAATATAGGCAATTACATTTTCAGTTAAATCCATTATGTCGTTATAATCTGCATAAGCTTCGTAAAGCTCAAGCATCGTGAATTCAGGATTATGTCTGGTTGACACACCTTCATTTCTAAATACACGGCCAATTTCATAAACTTTTTCCAGGCCGCCTACAATTAGTCTTTTTAGATGTAACTCAATGGCAATACGCATATACATAGGCATATCAAGCGCATTATGATGCGTAATAAACGGTCGCGCTGATGCTCCGCCTGCGATAGAGTGAAGCATTGGTGTTTCAACTTCAAGGAATCCTTGATCATCAAAATAACGTCTCATTGCCTGAATGATACGGCTGCGTGTTACAAATGTTTTTTGGCTTTCTTCACTTGTAATTAAGTCTAAATATCTTTTACGATAGCGCTCTTCAATATCTTTTAGTCCATGATATTTTTCCGGTAGAGGACGAAGGGACTTTGTAAGGTATGTAAACTGGCTTACTTTTATTGAAAGCTCTCCTACTTTTGTTTTAAATACTGTTCCTTGAATACCTACGATATCACCAAGATCGGCCATAGTGAAAAGTTCATAGGCATCTTCTCCAATCGCATCTTTTCGTACGTATATTTGGATTTGACCGCTCACATCTTTGATATGGGCAAAGCCTGCTTTCCCTTTTCCACGCTTTGTCATAATTCTGCCTGCTATAGAAACTTCAGCATTTTTTTCTTCCAAATCCTCTTTTTCCATATCTGCAAAATCATTAATGATTTCTTGAGCCAAATGTGTGCGTTCAAATTTCTTGCCGAATGGGTCAATACCCAATTCTTGAATTCGATTCATTTTGTCACGTCTGACTCTCAATTGATCGTTTAATTCTTCATAATTGCTCATATTATTTCCACTCCATCTCTATCGCGTATATGCTCTTCCTTATTTTATACAATATTAGAACCTAATATATAAAAATTATCATTACCTTTTCAAAAGTATCATAAAAACTGCCGGTTTTGCCGGCAGTTTTTACATACTTTATTATACAGTATATCAGGAACTGTCAAATCATCAAACAGCTTGAATAGCTTCCTGGCGTTCTATATCTTCCACCATTGTATAAAGAAGCCCAACTAGTTGTTCACGCGTGTCACACTCGTTGATTTCATTTCTGATTCTACCGCTGCCTTTAATCCCTTTTAAATACCAGGCTGCATGTTTTCTCATTTCACGCACAGCAATATATTCATCCTTCAAGGCAATGAGACGGTCAAGATGCAAGACACATACATCAATTTTTTCTCGTACAGATGGTTCCGGTAAAAGGATTCCACTCTCTAAATACTTGACCGTTTGATACATCATCCAAGGGTTGCCTAATGCAGCACGGCCAATCATGACGCCATCACAGCCAGTTTCTTCAATCATTCTTTTTGCATCCTGCGGAGTTTGCACATCGCCATTACCGATAACAGGAATATTGACAGCTTCTTTTGCCATACGAATATAATCCCAATTTGCTTTACCTTCATACATCTGGACACGAGTTCGTCCATGGACAGATATCGCACTTCCGCCGGCTCTTTCAACTGCCCGCGCATTTTCTTCAACAAAAATATGCTTGTCATCCCATCCGATTCTCATTTTAACAGTAACAGGCTTTTCTACCTTATCCACTACAGCCGAAACCATCTCATAAATCTTGTCCGGATTCAGCAACCATCTTGCTCCCGCTTCACATTTTATAATCTTATTAACAGGGCATCCCATATTAATATCAATAATATCTGCATTTGTATTCTTATCTACAAACTGTGCAGCCTGAACAAGAGATTCCTTCTCTCCCCCAAAGATTTGAAGGCTTAATGGCTTTTCACGCTCATCAACGTAGAGCATATTTAACGTTTTTTCATTACCATGAATAATTCCTTTGTCACTAACCATCTCTGCACAAACAAGACCTACCCCAAATTCCTTAACAGTTAGTCGAAACGCCGAGTTACAAACCCCTGCCATAGGTGCAAGCACAACCGGATTCTTCATTTCGACATTCCCAATCTTTAACAATCCAATTCCTCCCTACTCTTTACTCGTATAAAACCTATTTAACAGGAGGCGCAAGTTCCTCCACTGTAATGTCCAACTGGTTAGCAATATCCAGCAAAAAGCTCTCAGAGGGTTTCCTGTTGCCCCTTTCCACTTCACCTAGCATAGAAACCGAGACAGATAACTTTCTTGCAAATTCCTCTTGAGTATAGCCTTTCAGCTTTCTGAATGCCCTAATACGTCTTCCCCATTTTTCCGCTTCCATATTCGAACCCCTTCTTTTTCAGGGACTTCATCCATGAATTCCCTTAAAGGTTTTTCCCTATCAGGCAGAACGATGTCCTTATCTATCTCCACGAGTGGAATAACCACAAAGGCTCTTTCAAGTATTCGCGGATGGGGAACAATTAGGTTTTTCGTTACAATATTTTCTTGATTATATAACAAAATGTCAAGGTCAATCG
>JAZUQD010000403.1:0-7745 GCA_045605505.1 Pradoshia sp. | reverse complement strand
TATGCAGCGAAGAAACTACTTCCTACTAAACCGAATTGATCGTAGGATAAACTTAATTCAGACATGATTGGTTCAGCGGCTAATCCTAAAACGGATTTATCCGTATAATTTAAAACGGAAAGTAAGAATAGAAAACCTAATACAACCCAACGCATCATAATATCCCCCTTGTATTAAAGAATTTCCTCATCCACATTGTTATTTTAAAATATTGATAGCGTTTTCAAATGACTGTTTGATTAACCTCGCACCACCTTCTTTTCTGTAAGTAAAACATCCATTTTGATCGTATTTTATTCCGGTTTTGCTAGAAACTGAGTACTATCAAATGGATAAATACGGAATGTAATTTTCCGATGATGAAAATTTTATGTGAAAAGGAAAGGTTTTACAAGTGTGAAAAGTTTATAGGAATATGGACTATTCTGTTGAGAGAAGAAAGTTTTTTAGTCAAAATATCACTCTTTTAACTTGGGAAGTATTGACAAATCTATGTTTTTTCAAAATCTTTAACAAAAAATTCACATTTTATAGCAGGTAATTTTTATTGTTTTTATCAGAAAATTCAATAAAAATGATAATGATATTTTTAAAACCACTCATTTATGATTGAATTATTCACTTTTGAATGGGGGAAACGGGATGGATGATCGCTTATTTAGAGACGCAATGGGGAAATTTGCTACGGGTGTAACAGTCCTTTTAACAGAAAATGAAGGAGAAATATATGGAATGACAGCCAATGGGTTTATGTCAGTATCACTGGATCCGAAGCTTGTTGTTATTTCTATTGGACATAAAGCAAAATTTTTAGAGAAAGTATCACAATCAAAAACATTTACTGTAAATATTTTAGCGGATGATCAGGAGCGTTATTCACGTCATTTCGCAGGACGGCCTGAAGAAAAGGTGGAATTTGGTACACTGGCTGAGCTACCAGTATTAACTGGGGCTATCGCGCAAATCGCATGTGAGGTTGTATCAGAACATGTAGAAGGAGACCATACACTATTTGTTGGTAAAGTTGTTGATTTACATCTAGAAGATAAAAATCCTTTATTGTTCTATTGCGGTAAATACCGTAAATTGACTGAGCTAGAGAAAATTGAGTCATAAAAGGAGGAGTATCTGTGGATATTCAATTAACAGCTGAACAGTTGCTAGAGGCAGAACGTATGAAACAGCCAATTGCTCCACTAACGGATACTTATGAAAATATTAGCGTTGCTGATGCTTATGCCGTTCAATTAGCGCAAATTCACCAAAAGATTAATGCAGGTGCAAAAGTAAAAGGACTTAAAATTGGATTGACTAGTAAAGCAATGCAAGAAATGTTGAATGTCTATACGCCAGACTATGGTTTTATTTTAGATACGATGCTATATGATGAATCAGATGCATTATCTCCTGAGTCGTTTATTCAACCAAAGGTAGAGTTTGAGATTGCGTTTGTTTTCGATAAAGAATTAAAAGGACCCAATATTACGGTGCAAGATGTAATCGGTGCAACGGCTTATGTTGTACCAGCAGTAGAAGTAATCGATAGCCGTATCGCGGACTGGAATATAAAATTCGAGGATACAGTGGCGGATAATGGCTCTTCAGCAGGTGCCATTTTAGGTGAAAAGCATACATCACTTAAGGATATTAAAGATATCACAAATATTCCGATGATCGTTAAGAAGAACGGAGAATTTTTAGACGAATCAACGAGCGCAGCTGTGTTAGGAAACCCGCTTAATGCTGTTGTTTGGCTAGTAAATGAAGTAAGTGAATATGGCATTTCCATAGAGCCGGGCATGTTTGTTTTATCAGGAGCGCTATCAAAAGCTGTTCCTTTTGAAGCGGGAGATAAATTTGAAGCAGACTTTAGCGTACTCGGAAAAGTAAGCGTTAACATCATGGCGGGAGTGGTGAAATAATGACAAAGCTTAAAGTAGGAATCATTGGATCAGGGAATATTGGAACAGATTTAATGTATAAAATAGAGCGAAGTAAAGAATTGGAAATGAGTGTTATGGTAGGGATTGACCCGAATTCAGATGGTTTAAAACGTGCTGAAAGACGAGGGTATGAAGTTATCTCAAACGGTATAGATGGCCTAATGGAACGCCTCGATTTAGTTGATATAGTATATGATGCGACAAGTGCTTACGCTCATAAGCGTAATAGCGATTTATTAACGGCTGTAAATAAAAAAGTCATTGATTTAACTCCAGCTGCAATCGGCCCATTTACTGTTCCACCAGTAAATTTAAAAGAGCACCTCGAAAAATCAAATGTCAACATGGTTACGTGCGGCGGTCAGGCGACGATTCCAATTATACATGCTATAAGTCGAATTGTCCCTGTAGACTATGCTGAAATTGTTGCAACGATTGCAAGTCTTTCAGCAGGACCCGGTACACGTGCCAATATTGATGAATTTACTAGTACTACGTCCAAAGCAATAGAAGTCGTTGGCGGGGCAAAAAAAGGAAAAGCCATTATTATATTAAATCCTGCAGATCCACCAATTATCATGCGGGATGCTATCCATGTTTTAGTAGAAGAAGAAGGTCATGAAGAATCAATCAACAAGTCCATTCATGATATGGTTGCGGAAGTACAAACTTATGTACCGGGCTACTCATTGAAAGGATCAGTCATTTTTGAAGGCAAGAAAGTTTCTGCATTTATTGAAGTAAATGGGGCAGCAGACTATTTACCAGCATATGCTGGTAACTTGGATATTATGACGGCTGCCGCGGTACAAGTCGGCAATGAGATGGCACGTCATTCATTGGCTAAGAAGGAGGTCATCTCATGACATTAAATATTTTAGATGTATCGTTACGTGATGGCAGTCACTCTGTCCGTCATACGTTTACGGAAGAACAAGTAAAGAGAGCTGCAAAAGGTTTAAATGAAGCAGGCGTTCGTTACTTCGAGGTTTCCCATGGAGATGGCTTGGGTGGTTCTTCCTTACAATATGGTTTGTCAGCAACGAATGAATTAAAACTTATTGAAGCTGCAGCAGCCGAATGTACAAATTCGGAAGTATCTGTTTTGTTAATCCCAGGGATTGGGACAAAACGGGATTTAGAGAATGCCGTGAAAGCAGGGGCAAAGATGGTTCGTGTAGCAACTCATGTAACAGAAGCTGATGTAGCTGCACAACATATTCATTTAGCCCGTGAACTAGGCTTGAAAACAGTCGGATTTTTGATGATGAGCCATATGGCACCCTGTGAAAAAGTAGTAGAGCAAGCAAAATTATTTGAAAGCTATGGAGCAGAAGTTGTGTATGTAACAGATTCAGCCGGAGCGATGTTACCAAAAGATGTAACAGAGCGAATTACAGCGCTTAGACAATCACTTAAATGTGAAATCGGATTCCATGCCCATAACAATTTATCGATGGCAATGGCCAATACTGTTGCAGCCGTTGAAGCAGGTGCGACCTACATTGATGGAAGTATGCGCGCATTAGGTGCCGGAGCAGGCAATACGCAAACGGAAGTAATGGTAGCTGTTTTAGAAAGATATGGTTATGAAACAGGGATCGATTTATATAAATTAATCGACACGGCTAATGAGGTGATTGCACCAATTATGCAACAGCCCCAAGAGGTAACTGGCAGTAGCTTAATTTTGGGTTATTCCGGCGTGTACTCCAGTTTCTTGTTACATGCCCAAAAAGCTGCAAATCAATTTGGTGTTGATGAGCGAGATCTGTTATTGAAAGTAGGGGAAATGAAGGCTGTTGGTGGACAAGAAGATTTAATTTATGAGATAGCACAAGAGTTAGCAAAATAGAACTAAACAAGGAGAGGATCGTTATGCAGGTAATCTATGTGGACGCTAATAACTTACAAGAAATTGGGCGGACAGCTCCGAATGTAGCGATGGCACTTGGTTATTTCGACGGCGTACATTTAGGACATCAAAAAGTAATTCAAACAGCTACTAAAAAAGCAAAATCACACGGTTTATCGACGGCGGTTCTCTCTTTTTTTCCACATCCTAAAAGTGTGCTATTTGCAGAGCAAGTTACATATTTAGAACCAATCGAACAAAAAGCCGAAAAACTAGAAGAGCTTGATGTAGATATTTTTTATGTTGTTGAGTTTACAAAGGAACTCGCTAAAGTAGGGGCAACAGAGTTTTTAGATGAGTATATTATCGGTTTGAACGCTAAAGAAATTATTTGTGGTTTCGACTACACATATGGGGCAAAAGCCAGTGGTACGGTTGAAACATTGGCAGTATATGCAGAGGCACAGCAAGTAGGTCTAACTGTTGTCGAAGAGCTAAAGTGGAATAATCAAAAGATTAGTTCAACATTAATTCGCAAGCACTTAACAGATCGAAAGCTTAGTGAATTACCGAGGATATTAGGGGATTTCTATACAACTAAGTATTGTAGAAAGAATGGTTTACTACCCTATTATTCGTTACCGAATGTAGGGAGCTATAAAGTATTGATTGAGGATCAACATTCTTTTATTGAGTGTATTGCTATTGTAAAATGTAAAAAATATATTGAGATTTTTCATGAAGGATCTTCATTACCGAATTTATTAACGATACAGTGGGTTGATCAAATCGAAGCCGTTCCAAGCTGAAGCTATTGCGCCGTTTTAGGGTAATAGGTTGTTTATTTCTCACTCAATAGCTAAAGAATTGATTAATCAAATAATTAACAAAATAGGTTGACAATTCAGAATGATTCAATTAGTATTAACAACAACTTAAACATAATAATGCGTTGATGAAGAGTAGTAACATTTGAAAAAGTTTTAGAGAGCCGATGGGTGGTGGGAATCGGTACAATTTCATTTGTGAATGGACTTCGGAGTTGCCAGGCAGAACGCGTATGGATCAGTATGCTTTGGCCGATTTAGCCGATCGTTATAATAGGCTGACAGTTAGTTGTTGATGACAACAGCTGTTTTGAAGTGGATTGCTTGTTTCATCCAGCAATCAATGAAGGTGGTACCGCGGGTCTCTCGTCCTTTTTTATAGGGAAGTTAGGCCCTTTTTGTATGGGAAAAAGTAAATACGTAAAACGTTAAGAAAGAGGAGTAGCATAAAAGGACAGCACTACAGAGAGCCGGAGTTGGTGAGAACCGGTATGCAGACTTTATGTGAATGGGCTTTCGAGTGATTCCCTGAATGTTAGTAGGGGAATACGGGATTCCACCGTTAAAAGGATAGGATATTAAATGATGATTTAATTCGTCTACGTATCCGAAGAGACCCAACGGGGGTGGCACCACGATCATACGTCCTCCATAAGCAATTTGTTTGCTTATGGGGGATTTTTTTATTTTCAGGGGGGATAAACATGAAAAAACCGACCATAATCAGGGTGCACCTGAGCAGTGAAGAACAGAATAAGCTCAAGTTTATTAGTGAAATCAATGATCCATATAAGTCTGTGCTTGAATTTCCATCTCCAAGTGATAGCAGAACTAGAATTATAGCCTTTAATCGATATGCAGAAATAAAGATGGAGTTGGCTGGAACTATCTTTATGCAAGGTGATCAGATAGAAAAGAAAGTGAACAATCCGCATGAGTTTATAAAAGCTTCACTTCATATAGATGCTTCTCTTTATCCCGATCTTCCATTTAAAGGAGGAGCCATTGGATTTGCAGGCTATTCGTATAATTTTCTCTTTGAAAATATAGAGCCACCGGAAATGAATCCAGTTGGTATTCCGGATCTACACTTTCTCTATCATACCGATTATTTTGTTTACAGTGGGAACGATTTATCAGAATGCAGCCATCTGCATGTGGATTACGAAAGTGACCAATCAAGGGAGGAATTGATTGAAAGGATGCAAGGCTTTCGAGAAAAACTAGCCATTTCCAGTAAGGCAGCTGAAAATCGAAAGTATGTGATTCATGGAATTAAAAGCAATACGAATAAGGAAAAGTTTATGGTGTCAGTAGAATCATTAAAATCAAGAATCAAAAATGGAGATATATTTCAGGCTGTTTTATCACAGCGTTGGACCGGAGCGTTTACGGGAGAGTCGGAAGATTATTTCCGTAAGTTAAAGAAAGATCATCCTGAAACATTCCATTTTCATATTGATTTTGGATCCTATCAATTAGTGGGCTGTTCTCCCGAACGATTGATTGCAATTAATGAGGGTGTCATTTATTCCAATCCAATCGCAGGTACTAGGCCAAGAGGGGAAAACCTTCAAGAAGACGAAGAACAAGTAGCCAGCTTACTAGATGATGAGAAAGAGAAGGCAGAACATATCATGCTGGTTGACCTGGCCAGAAATGATTTAGGAAAAATTTGCGAACCGCAAAGTATACGTATTAAACGATTTATGGAGATTGAGAGATTTAAACATGTCATCCATCTTGTCTCAGAAATGACAGGTGTATTAAAGGAAGAGGTTCACCCGATGGATGCCATTAAAGCCTGTCTTCCGGCAGGAACCGTTTCAGGTGCCCCTAAAATACGAGCGATGGAATTAATTTCAGAGGCTGAGCAGGAAAGAAGAGGAGCATATGGCGGAGGAGTTGGCTTTCTCTCTTATGGTGGGGAATTGGATATGACATTGGCAATCAGGATGGCTGTAATCAAGGACCAATATATTCATTTTCAGGCAGGTGCCGGCATTGTCTATGATTCCATTCCGGAAAATGAATGGAATGAAACGCTTCATAAAGCAGGGTTTAAGGAGGTTGGAAGCCATGATTTTACTTATCGATAATTTTGATTCCTTTACGTATAACCTGTATCAGCTTTTATTGGAATTGGATGAAGAGGTCCTAGTTAAACGAAATAATTCCCTTACGCTTCAGGAAGTAAAAGAATTATCACCGACATCCATTATCTTGTCACCTGGGCCAGGACGACCGGAAGAGAGTGGCATATGTCAGGAGCTAATTGAAAATCTAAGTACCCAAATTCCAATCTTAGGCGTATGTCTTGGTCATCAGGCTATTGGTCAGGTATTTGGTGCTACAGTAAGCAGAGCGGTAATAATCAAACACGGTAAATCCTCAAACATCATCCATACAGGAGATGAGATTTTTAAGGATACACCACAAGGGTTCCTAGCCATGAGATATCATTCCTTAATTATAAAAAGAGAGACCCTTCCAAACGAGTTTAAGATTATTGCAGTGTCAGAGGATGATCAGGAGATTATGGCCATTCGTCATAAAGAATATCCCTTATATGGCGTACAATTTCATCCTGAATCCATAGGAACTCCGTATGGAAAAACGATACTAACTAATTTTCTCAGAACTACTGTGAAGGAGGCTGTCTTGCATGAATGAGTTACTTTTCAAATTAAGTAAAGGTAAGAGTTTATCAGAGAGTGAGATGGAGGATGCGGCAAATCAAATGCTAAGTCCAACTGTTTCCGAAGCGGAATTGGCTGCATTTTTGATGGCCATTGGAATGAAGGGATACGGGAGTCAGGAATTGTATATTATTGCAGACATCATTCGGAAGGAGTCAACGCACCAACTCGGGGATCTTCCTGGTGCGATGGATAATTGCGGAACGGGCGGAGACCGGAGCAATAGTTTTAATATCAGTACAGCCTCGGCATTTGTCTTGGCCAGTGCAGGAATCAAGATGGCAAAGCACGGAAATAAAAATATGACGAGTCAATCCGGCAGTATGGATGTTTTAAAAGCACTGGGCATTAATACGATTAATCAACTGGAAGAAGCGAGAGAAATTCTTCATCAATCTAATTTAGTCTTTTTGAATGCCGG
>JAZUQD010000402.1:0-1721 GCA_045605505.1 Pradoshia sp. | reverse complement strand
TATAGCCGTTGGAAGCTGGACTCAAGCGATTGAAGCCGTTCTTTCTGCCATCGGTCAACAACTTGAGGAAAAACAGGAAACACAAGGAGCCGGTGAAGAATAACCATGTGCAAGAGGACATTTACAATTAAACAAATCCATTGGTAATTCAGGGAATGGAGTGATACCTTGTTTATGCCTATCTTCTCCCATAAACTGCGGACCCAATTTTCTATTTTTGTTTAAGGGAAAAACAGGGAGAATTCTGGCTTAACTAAGGCTTATCGCGAAATTTCCGCCTGTGTGTTTCACTTCTATATACTCGTAACGTGGTCTTTTCTCGTGAGATATCAATAAACCTTCAAGGCATGATAGAGGTTATGATAGCTAAATGGCATAATTCATCCTTTAAAATAGGTTTTCTATCTCCTAATCTAACAATAAACTAATTTTTATAAAAGATTCTCTCGACATCTCCTGCCTTTGTGCTAGCTGTTTTACAGATTTCCCTATCAGTTTTACACACTTACTAGCTAACTGTTTCGTTAATACTTAGTATTTGTTGGTATTTGTTTTGTTTCACTATCCTTTTTTACGGTATAAATAGAGTACAACCCATCCAAATTATGTATAAAAAAGGAGGTAAGAAGAAATGAAAATCCGAGCAGGCAGTTGGAGAATGCTTTCTAAACAAGAAAAAATCTTTATCCTGAATGCAGTCAGTCAACGTCGGACATTTTAATCATCACCAATCGGAATTTCCTCATCTCTTAGATTGAGGGACGGAAAAATAGGTTCAGGTTCTTTTCCCCATTCCACTCCGAAACCAAATAAATAACCAGCCACCTTTTATTTATACCTACCCACTTCCCCTCAATCGGCGCATGCAAGTAACCAATCATCCGTACCTCGACGGGTGATTATTTTATTTGGCTAGATTCAATAATCGATTCATGAATGAATTTAATCTTCTAGATTATCCGTTTGTAAATATACTACATATATAGGTATCAATCGGACATTCATGCCACAAAATCACAAAACTTAACAGTTGAAATTCCATTCAAAATGCCGATATAGTTAATAGTAAGTTAGTGTTACTTATGACCCAATCCAAAAGGTGGTGTGAAAAAAATGGTGAACCTCAAAGGATCCCCACTCTATAAAATATCCCTGATAATCATACTTTCTGTCCTATTACTCGGTTGCGTTTATTACATAAAAGGCCCCTTTCATGACAAGGATGCTCTTGTAAAAGAAGTTGAATCTGCACTAGCCGATCAGGACGCACGTCAGCTCTCTCAGGTTTTAACCTCATCTGATGAAGACCTGATTATTAACGAAGAAAATACGCAAATCCTGCTTGATTATCTCCAGAAAAACCCAGAATACACTCAATCCCTTCTGACTGTTCTTCACGAACAATCCCGTTACTATGATGACGAAGAAACATTCAAAAAGGAAAAAGAACAGCCCCGTATTGAAGGATTTTTAACACTAAAAAAGGAAAACCGCTCCTGGCTCCCTGACAGCTATTCAATCGAAATTGATCCGGTCTATCTAACTGTCAGCACGGATTCCAAACACGCTACCTTACTTGTTAATGGAAATCAAGTCGTAAAAGCCGACGAGGCCATATATAAAAAGAAACTCGGCCCCCTTCTACCTGGAGAATACAAAGTGGAAGCCACACTGAAAACAAATGATGCCAATATCAACGAACAAAAACAGGTCGTGTTGTG
>JAZUQD010000401.1:0-4939 GCA_045605505.1 Pradoshia sp. | reverse complement strand
GTTAAAGTAGTGATTGCCATAGGAAACAATGCGACCCGAAAAGCGATTGCGGAGAAATTGAACCTTCCGGCTGAGCGATATTGTACACTCATTTCCCAGGAAGCCATCATTAGCCCAAGTGCCCAAATAGATGCGGGGTCTGTAATCATGCCGGGAGCCATTGTTAATGCGGAATCAAAGATTGGAAAGCATGTGATTGTCAATACAGGAGCTATTGTCGATCATGATTGTGAAATTGGGGATTATGTTCATGTATCTCCCAAGGGTTGTTTAACTGGTTCAGTTATTCTGCAAGAAGGCGCTCTGATTGGGACCGGTGCTTCTGTTATCCCTGGAATAAACATTGGTAAATGGTCAAAAATTGGAGCTGGTGCAGCGGTTGTTAAAAACATACCGGACTATTCCAAGGCAATGGGTGTCCCTGCCCGAATTATGGAAAGTAAAGAAGGAGGTGGAGCCGTTGCAGACAGTGGCCTTTAAGAAAAGAATACCTCTAGCAACTCCTCATCTAAGTGGTGAAGAAACAACCTTTATTCATGAAGCTCTTGCTGATAACTGGATTGCTCCGGCAGGTCCGCATATTGATGCGTTTGAAAGAGAAATTGCTGACTATGCAGGTGTAGAGGGAGCGGTTGCTGTTAATTCAGGAACCGCGGCTATTCATTTGGCACTTTCTTTAATGAATGTAGGAAAAGGGGATGTCGTTTTTTGTTCATCTCTTACCTTTATTGCTAGTGCGAATCCAATAATTTATCAGGGAGCGGAGCTCGTCTTTATTGATTCAGAGCCGGATACGTGGAATATGTCACCGGACGCTCTTGAACAGGCGCTGTATTTTGCGGTGAAAAAGAATAAACTTCCCAAGGCTGTTATTGTTGTAGATTTGTATGGGCAAAGTGCCAAGATGGATGAGATTTGTGCCATTTGTTCCAAATATGGAGTACCTATATTGGAGGATGCTGCTGAAGCTCTTGGATCCTTTTATCATGGTCAATCCTGTGGAAGTTTTGGTGAATTTGGCGTCTTCTCTTTTAATGGAAACAAGATAATTACGACTTCCGGTGGAGGGATGCTTATTTCGAATAATATCGAGGCTCTGGAGCGGGCAAAATTTTTGGCCACACAGGCAAAGGAAATCGCTCCTCATTATCAGCATAAAGAAGTCGGTTTTAATTATCGGCTCAGTAATATTTTGGCAGGAATCGGAAGAGCGCAGCTGAAGGTTTTACCAGAAAGAATTGAAAAGAAGAGAATGATTTATGAAACGTATCGGACAGCCCTGTCTGAAATGGAGGGTTTGAGATTTTTACCGGAACTGGAACATACCTTATCGAACCGTTGGCTGACGGTAGTCACTTTGGAACATAAGGAGACCGTGACACGTTGCTTGCAGGCGTTGGCGAATGAAAATATTGAAGCCCGGCCGATGTGGAAGCCATTGCATATGCAGCCGCTTTTTAAAGATGTTGATTTCTTTGCCCATCAGGCTGACGAATCTGTATCTGAACAATTGTTTAACCATGGCATTTGTCTTCCATCAGGTACCAATATGACAGAAGAGGATATGGAGAGAGTGATTGACTGTCTGAAGATGACAGTAAGATAGGAAGGAAAAACTCGAGCTAAGGAGGAGGTAGGGGAATGATAGGAAGAAACATACAGGAAATTCGTAAACGCAAAGGATTGACACTGACTCAGCTTGCGGCCAATGCTGGAATTTCCAAATCCTATTTAAGCAATATCGAACGAGGAGTGAATCAAAATCCATCCATTGATGTATTGAAGAGACTGGCGATTGTTTTAAATGCTGATTTGAAAACATTGTTGCGTGTTCAGGAAAATACTGAAACGGATGAAAATCTAAATCAGGAATTAATAGAATTAATTGAAGAATTAAAGACGACGGTTATTGAAAAAGAGCAAGTGGATGAATACCGGGCATTAATTCAATATATTAAGTGGAAAAATAAAGCGTAAAAAGACCATTTCTATTGATGAAAGAGGATTGAAGCGTATGTTGAATCAGAAAAAGGTCAGCATGATTGTACCCGTGTATAAGGTGGAAAACTATTTACCGCGCTGTATCGAAAGCTTGATCGCCCAAACCTATCAAAATATCGAAATCATTTTAGTCAATGATGGGTCACCTGATTCCTGTGGGGAAATGATTGACTACTATGCCGTCTGTGATCAAAGGATCATTCCGGTTCATAAAGAAAACGGTGGGGTATCAGAGGCGAGAAATACAGGAATGGCTTATGCGAGTGGTGAGTACACGTTCTTTGTGGACGGCGATGATTGGATTGATCCTACTTTAGTAAACAGTTTGGTTGAACGAATGGAACAATGTAACGCGGATGTTGTACAAACAGCTCATTATTATGCCTATCAGGATTATCTCCTATATGATGATCGGTTTGAGCAACGGGATGATTCTCCTGTTGTATTGGATAATCATCAATTAATGCGGGAGCTTGTTCTCAATCAAGTCGTGAAGAATTTTGCCTGGGGGAAACTTTATAAAACAGAACTCATTAAAGATATTCTCTTTCAAGAGGGTATTTTTTTTGAAGATGTTTTTTGGTCACATCTTGTTATGAAAAGGGTTCATACGTACGTGATTACACATGAACCCCTCTATTATTACTACCAGCATGCAGATAGCGTTGTTGGTTCCTTTTCTGAGAAGAATTTGGACTATCTAAAGAGCTTAAAACAGCGCCATGAATTTTTGGAGAAGCATTACAGCCACTTGGTAGAAGACTCTTATAAAGAAATCGCTAAAGCTCATTTGGTTCATTATCAGCTTTTACTTAAGTATAGAAAAATAGATCCGGCTGGTTTGTATCGTACTGAAATTGAAATATATATACGTCGGAATTTCTCCTTGTTATATAAAGCCATACAGCAAGATAAAGAGCTCAAGCAGGAGTTGACCTTTTTCCATATCCATCCCTATTTATATATTGCCTTTTTATCAGTGAAAAAGGGTATGCGAATGATGCATCTTCTTCCAAAACCTCAAGGGCTCGCGCAAATGATGGTCAATCAGAAAAATGGGGAGGTACGTGTATAAAGAAAAACGTCTCGTTACATGTAAATTTTAATGAGGACATCTCTCTTAATTCTCAAGGTAAGGGAGGCATTTTCGCAAAGCAAAGGAGTGCTTTAGAAAAATAAAGAAAAGGTGATTGTATTGAGTTGGGAATTTGTTTGCTGTCTGCTGGTAATAGGGAGCGGCTTATTTTTATGGAAACGTAAGATTATTGTCGGGGTTTGGTCCATCAAAGTATTTACTTCCACAGAGCTCGTAACGGAGGAGCCTGCCAAAAAAGTACTCAAAACACCAACATTAAAAGCAACGGATGTTACAGATATTCCGGCTGAATTTATTGCTGATCCGTTTATTCTTTGTAGAGACGGATCGTATTATATGTTTTTTGAAGTACTTGATAAAACGTCCATGAAGGGAGTCATCAGCTTTGCGCATAGCAAGGATGGACACTCATGGAAATATGAACGGATGGTTTTACAAGAAAGCTATCATTTATCTTATCCTTATGTTTTTGAGCATGAAGGAGAGTTTTATATGATTCCGGAAACAATCGAAGCGGGTAAGATCCTGCTGTATAAAGCGAAGCAATTTCCGGATAATTGGGAGGTTGTTTCTGAATTGGTTGATGGTAGATATGCCGATCCCAGTTTATTTCATTACAATCAAAAATGGTGGATGTTTGCAAGTAAACAGGGGCAACTGCACCTGTTTCAATCAGACTCTTTAACAGAAAACTGGACCGAGCATCCCGAAAGTCCACTTATTCTTAATAACCATCATGTTACAAGACTGGGCGGAAGAGTAATTGTGGAAAACAACAGAATTTATCGTTATACACAGGATGGAAAGCCTACATATGGACATGCAGTCAGAGTATTTGAAATCACAGAACTGAGTGAAAGCCGCTATCAGGAGAAAGAGATAAATATGGTGCTAAATGGCACAAAGGCTAATGACTGGCGCAGGGATGGAATGCATAGTATTGATCAAGTGAAAACAGAAGAAGACAAGTGGCTGATTGCTGTTGATGGACATAGACTGGAGACTCGTCCTTATCTGTTGTGGAAATTGGATTATCTGCGTTGTAAGTATGGGAGTTGGCTCTGGAAAAGTATGCTTACATTTGTCGTGATTTAACATATTAATCAGCGTAATCGTACGGAAAGGCAAAGGAACCAAAAGCCTCCCTGTCAAAATGGGAGACCTACGGTTACCTAGCGGAGTAACTTGGATAAATTCTGCTTAATCACCTCAAGGCTATCATTCATAAGGACCTGTGGAATTTTATATCCCACGAACAGAGGGGATACTACAAAACGCGGGATGGCTTTGCAAATAATCAAATCGTGAAAATGATAAAAGAAGAGGTTATAGCTGGTGCATCCCTTATGGAATCCATCTAGGATATACCGCACAAGGATTTGAAGTTTATCAGCAAATTCATCGATTTCATCTAGTGTATTCAATATTAAATTAAATTCAGTAAAACCGATGACTGGATATTTTGAAACATTTAATTCTATACCAGATTTCTTGTAAATCTCTGCTCCTTCAAAATCAATCATTGCCATATTCTTATGATAATCCACATGCTTCATCCCAATTATTTGCATATGGGCATGCTGAATACTGCCTCCGGAAAAAGGACCATGATTTTTGAATAAGATAACAGATTCATATTCACCCGTCTTCTCTACTTCAAGCCATTTGTTAATACTGAATCGTATTAATTCACGCATATGTTTTTGTTCATATCCTCTTATATCTTCGTTACATTGATCCGTTTCAATTATGACCGTTTGATAGGTATCCTGAAGGGTGGGATATTTATTCATTAACCAAATGATATCTCCCCTTGTTTCAATAATATCGGTAAGCTCGTCT
>JAZUQD010000400.1:0-1510 GCA_045605505.1 Pradoshia sp. | reverse complement strand
CAGTCCTGTTTATATCCATCATACTGGTGTCTGTTAGACAATCCCAGAAAAAGACTTCCGGAAAGATGCTTTTTTTTTGAGAATCGTGTAAAGTGAAAAATTGGAGGTAGTTTAAATGAAATGGAAAACCATGATACTATTATTAATAATCCTCCTTGGTGCAGTGATTTGGAATTTCTTTATCAAAGATAAGACTCTTCAAACTGTTGAGCAAACAAGTCTTAAGCTGGACCAAACTATTATAGAGAAAGCAGGCGATGAAAAAATGACAGTATTACCTCAATTTACAGAAGTACAAGGTAATGAAAGATTAGTGGAGATGGTAACAAATAAAGGTTCCATCCAAATTAAATTATTCCCGGATCAAGCTCCTAAAGCAGTAGAAAACTTTTTGACTCATGCTGAAAATGGATACTATGAAGGAATCATTTTTCACCGTGTCATTAATGATTTCATGATTCAAGGCGGAGACCCAACTGGAACAGGAATGGGCGGAGAAAGCATTTGGGGACAATCATTTGAAGATGAATTCACTATGGATTTATTTAATTTCCGTGGAGCATTATCTATGGCAAATGCCGGCCCTGGTACAAATGGAAGCCAATTCTTTATTGTTCAAAAGGGTGCTGTTGAAGCAAACCTTAAAGGCCAAATGGAGCAAGCAGGATATCCACAAGAAGCTGTAGAAAAATACATGGAAATAGGCGGAACTCCATGGCTAGACCATAGACATACTGTTTTTGGACAGGTTACTGAAGGTATGGATGTTGTCGATGACATTGCAACGACTAAAGTAGGTCCTAATGACAAACCAGTATATGATGTTGTCATTGAAAAAATCAACATTTTAAAATAAGCTGAAGTAATAAATATAGCTGCCCACGATCAATGGGGCAGCTTTTTTTGATGGAAAACGCCTTATTGAAGCAATTCAAATATCACTCTTTACGATTTGTATCGTGTTATAATATGGGTAATCTTCAAATGTCTTCAAATTAGGAAGGGTGTTTTTACTATGTCACAACCATTAGCGTTTATCATAGGGCTATTCTTATATTTTCCAGAAGATAAACGAGAATACATTCCAGCGGGATTAACGATGGCTATATTTACTTTGTTTGCGGTGTTAACCATGCGTTTTATTATTATTTACAATCGTAAGCAAGTACAGAGAGCAAAAGAATTAGAGGAAAAATTAAAAGAGCAAAATATCGAGTGATGGCTGCACCAGTAAATGTGTGCAGTTTTTTTATGCTGATTTCGAGTCCAATAACATAATAACTGAAATTACGATGATCTATTTAAAAAGCATCTGCCAAAAGGGCAGATGCCTGTTCTATTAAGATTGGAGATCACTGAAGGCGTCATACAATCGACGCAAGCCCTCATGAAGGGTTTCCTTCGAGCATCCAATATTCATTCGGACGAAGCCTTGGCCATCCTGACCATACTTCGTACCAGGTTCAAGTGCCAGTTTTCCTTTATGGATGAGTCTCTCGGTTATTTCAAC
>JAZUQD010000399.1:0-4601 GCA_045605505.1 Pradoshia sp. | reverse complement strand
AGGGAATAGGTATCTCTATATAAACGAATCGGAGGTATGAAGATTGACATTAATTTTTGGACACAGAGGGTATGCTGCCGTATATCCGGAGAACACCATGATTTCTTTTATAGAAGCCTGTAATGCAGGTGCAGATGGAATCGAATTAGATGTACAATTAACATCTGATGGAGAACTTGTTGTGATTCATGATGAAACTGTTGACCGTACGACGGACTCAGAAGGATATGTCCGTGATTTTACTCTTGAAGAGATTAAGAAATTTAATGCAGCTAATAATTCCAAAACAATGGAATTTGCTAGTATACCGACTCTTCGAGAAGTAATGGATTGGTTAGCTACGAATCGTTTGTTGTTAAATATCGAATTAAAAAATGGGTCAGTTCCTTATCCTGGGATGGAAGAGAAAGTAGTCGAAATGATTCGAGAGTATGGTATGGAAGAAAGAACGATTCTGTCCTCGTTTAATCATTATAGTATGGTATATTGTCATCGCTTAGCTCCAGAGATTGAAACAGCCCCACTATACTCAGATGGGCTATTTATGCCCTGGGTTTATGCAAGCTCAATAAAAGCAAAAGGAATTCATCCTAAATACAAGGCAGCAGCGAATGAAATCATCGAGGAATCCATGAAAGCAGGGATAGCTGTCAGGCCTTATACAGTCAATCGCAAAGCAGATATGAAGCGATTGTTTAAGGTAGGTTGTACGGCTTTTATTACGGATGATCCGGATAAGGCTATTCAGCTTAGAAAACAGTATCAATAATTTCATCAACCTTCCTTTATTATTATGGTATAACTATCCATATGATGAGATGGAGAGGATAAAATGATACTGCTATTGTGCATAATTGGTAGTACTTGATTAGGATTTGCCTTAATGATGTTCTTTGGGGAGGCCGCTGGCAGCATAATCGCTTTTGGTATTTTATTAGGATGTTTGGTCAGAGGGTTATATCTCATAAACAGAATACATAATCATCTATCTTCACATATGCCAAGGAAAGACAAAGTGGCAGAGGCATAAAGAAAGTATGTGGAAGAAGGTAAATAAACAAGGCAGCACATTATGATGTGCTGCCTTTTTGCTTATCTCCATTTACTTACGTACAGATTTTCCATTAAAACGTTCCTGGACCTTATTACGTTTTCGATCACGGTAAAAAATGAATCCGGCAATAAAAGAAAGTCCACCAATAAATAAGAGTAAGCCCAGTAAAAATTGAACCCAGAGGGCAGGAAGCATAGGACTGAGCCTACCAAAAATCATATCTCTCATCCATTTTATTCCTAGTGCTGTTAGAAGGCCTGGTATCAACAAGAGCGCAAAGGCGATAATTCGTTGCAATTCATCACGTCCCGATTAGGTATTTCCTACCTTCAACTTTATAAAATATAGAAAATTTGTCAAGTTTATTCAAATAATTTATGATAATAGAAACCATGAAAACATTTGCATGATTCTGAACTCTCTCTTGGAAGGAGGATATTGCCTTGCAAACAGTCGTGATTATTGGAGCTGGTATGGGTGGGTCATCCATCTTAAAAATTTTACTTCAGTCAAAAGACTATCAGGTAATTGGAGTGGTCGACCGTGACACGAACGCTGCAGGGCTTCAATTGGCATTACAAAATCGAATAAAAACCGGCAATGACTGGATTGGTTTTATAGATGATAACCCGGATATCGTTTTTGATGTGACGGGAGATGAGCGGATCTTTGGGGAAATAGCTCAATATAAAAGGAATAAAACGCTTTTGGTTCATGGGCAAATTGCCTTCCTGTTAGCCAATCTTATCCAGGAAAAAGAAAATCTGATTAAGAAATCAAAAAAAGAGGCTTATTTGCATGAGCTAGTTTTGAATGCGACGGATAATGGCATGGTGCTTATCGATCCAGAAGAGAGAATTATTTTTTACAATCAGGCTGCTGCATCAATTACTGGTATCGTCAGGGGTCAGGCAATCGGCCGACACATACATAAGGTGATTCCTGCTTCTCGTCTTCCTGATGTCCTCAAAACAGGAAAAACGGAGAGTAATCAACGGTTTCAACTCAGAAAAGAACTAGAGGTCGTTACAACGAGAATGCCTATATTCAATGCAGAAGGCGAATTGCTTGGTGCTCTAGCCGTGTTTAAAGGGATTACAGAATTTACTAGTCTTGCGGAGGAAATTACAAATTTAAAGCATATTCAAAACATGCTTGAGGCAATTATTCACTCGAGTGAGGATGCAATATCAGTAGTAGATGAAGATGGAAACGGCCTTTTAATTAATCCTGCCTATACCCGAATTACCGGGTTAACAAAAGAAAATGTCCTCGGCAAACCTGCTACGGCAGATATAGCAGAGGGAAAAAGTATGCATATGCAGGTATTAAGGACTAAACAGCCCGTTCGTGGCGTTCGAATGAAGGTTGGGTCTTCAAATCGGGATGTGGTGGTCAACGTGGCACCAATCATGGTAAATGGAGATTTAAAGGGAAGCGTTGGTGTTATTCATGATCTTTCTGAAATACAAAGCTTAACACAGGAACTAAAAAGAGCCAGACAGATCATAAGGAACTTGGAAGCTAAATACACATTTGATGATATTATTGGTCAATCAAAAGAGATGAAATGGGCTATTGAACAGGCTCGTTTATGCGCCCGTACACCTGTAACTGTATTGCTGAGAGGTGAATCAGGAACGGGAAAAGAACTTTTTGCTCATGCCATTCATAACGCAAGCGATCGAAAATATAATAAATTTATTCGTGTAAATTGTGCCGCTATATCGGAATCTCTCTTGGAAAGTGAGTTATTCGGCTATGATGAAGGAGCCTTTTCGGGTGCAAAGAGAGGCGAGAAAATCGGGTTATTTGAGGAAGCGAATAATGGAAGCATATTTCTAGATGAGATCGGGGAGCTATCTCAAAGTATGCAAGCAAAGCTGCTTCGGGTATTGCAGGAGAATGAAATAGTCCGTGTTGGTGGCACAAAGCCTGTATTAATAAATGTCCGTGTGATAACAGCAACCAATGTGAACCTTGAAAGGGCCATTGCGAACGGAACTTTCAGGGAGGATTTATATTACCGCATTAATAAGATGCCTATATTTATTGAGCCATTAAAGGAACGGAAAGAAGATATTCCCCCATTATGTGCTCACTTAATCAAAAAGTTGAATTTGGAGTATGGTCGTAATATTGAAGATATAAGTGGAGAAGCTCTAATTATGCTTCAAGAATATGACTGGCCTGGTAATGTGAGAGAGTTGGAAAATATACTGAGCCGGGCTATTATTTTTATGGAAATGAATGAGAAAATTATACAAAAGAGTCATTTGACGGAAAAATTATTAAAAACGGCCGAGGTTTTTTCGAGCAAAATATTGGAAAATAGGTTACCCTTGAATGAGAAACAGAGTTTGGCCGATCAATTATATGAAGTGGAAAAACAGATTATTAGGTATGCATTAGAAGAGCATAAAGGGAATAAAACAGCTGCCAGCCGTGATTTAGGTTTATCGATTCGCAATTTTTATTATAAATTGCAAAAGTTTAATCTTGAATAAAATAGCATGCAAAGTTTTGCGTCTCTGCAAATATTTGCAGGGATTTATAGAAGAAAAAACAAGTTGCAATGCTGATCATGCGGTGAATTCAGGTTGGCATGATTCTTGCATCAAATGTAAATGGGCAGACCAGCTAGGGAAGAGAAAATCTCTCAATTGAATTTAAATGATTATTAGTGAGTAATTATCTACAAAAATGATAAGGCAAAATAGCCAAATGCGGTTATCTTTCGTTTTCTAACAATTATGCAGTGAACAGTCTTTTGATGTAATTCCTTGGTGCTCATGCGATCTTCATCATTCATACGGTCTGGTCACCTAGTATGAACCTTTATATCATTCAGCCTTAGCTGATCAGCTTCATTCTTTATCTTTGTAGGTAATTAAAACAAGTGAAATGTAACGATGGACAGATAGTAGAGAGGGGAAATGGGAAAATGGAAATTTTTAAATATATGGAGCAGTATGATTATGAACAATTGCTTTTTGTACAGGATAAACAATCTGGATTAAAAGCGATTATTGCTATACATGATACTACCCTCGGCCCTGCACTTGGTGGCACAAGAATGTGGACTTATGACACAGAGGAAGCTGCGATTGAAGATGCTCTTCGATTAGCGAAAGGCATGACATATAAAAATGCAGCTGCCGGCCTGAACCTTGGCGGAGGTAAAACAGTTATTATCGGTGATCCACGAAAAGATAAAAATGAAGAAATGTTCCGAGCATTTGGGCGTTATATTCAGGGATTGAATGGAAGATACATCACGGCAGAAGATGTTGGGACAACAGTAGCTGATATGGATATTATCCATGAGGAAACAGATTATGTAACGGGAATTTCACCTGCTTTTGGTTCATCAGGTAACCCGTCTCCAGTAACCGCTTACGGTGTATACAGGGGGATGAAGGCAGCAGCAAAAGAGGCTTTTGGAACTGATTCACTCGAAGGAAAAGTGATCGCTATTCAGGGAGTCGGAAATGTAGCCTATAATCTTTGTAAGCATCTTCATGAAGAAGGTGCGCAATTGATAGTG
>JAZUQD010000398.1:0-3448 GCA_045605505.1 Pradoshia sp. | reverse complement strand
CTAAACAAAAAAGGCAAATTGGTTAAGCTTTCAAAAGGATGTCTGTTTAGACGCTTGCAAAAGGGATAATCATATATTAGTTAAAAGGGCATAGAAATATCCTCTATGCCCCTTCCTTATGTTTACTTATATTAGTTCCTTAAAAGACAAATTAACTAGTAGATAAACGCAACACCCAACGTTTGATATGTTCGATCTCTCATGACTATTTATGAAATTTCCGAAAATGAGCATTAAGTTGCCCTTTTATCATTTCGTCTCTCATTTTTCTACGCTGCATATCGTTTCTGATTTCTGCTGTTTGTACACCTTCTTCCATCTTTTCAGCAATCTTCATTAAAGCTTCAACATCCTGAAATGAGTATTTACGAATTCCTTTATTTGATCTTTCCGGAAAAATTAATCCCCGTTCTTCATAATAACGAATTTTCCGTTGAGAGATCCCTGTTAGTTCACTGACCACACCTATAGAGATAACTTTCTTATCCTTATATGAAGACATGGCTCCCTCCTTCCCAAAACCATTCTGTATAAATTGTTCTATATGGTTGATTATTACTGGTTTCGTAGTAATCTCAAGATGTTTGGCAGATGTTCTGACATATATTTTTTAAAAATTACATAGATTATGGTGATTTTCTTGAAATTAATTTTGAATTTTCTGTTTGTTCAATTTCAACTATGTGAGATAATATGACAAACTATAATTTTACTAATTTTGGGAGGAGAATGGATGAGCCAGGAGTCTTCATACAAAGATAAAAAAGTCATAACGATCGGTGTGGTTAAAGAATTAACCGGTTTGTCAGAAAGACAAATCCGTTATTATGAAGAACGTAAACTCATTTTCCCTGCCAGAAGCAACGGCGGGAGTCGGAAATATTCTTTTGCTGATATCGAATTATTAATGGAGATAGCCGAAAAAATCGAAGACGGTATCCAAACCTATGAGATCAGGCAAGATATGATCAGAGAAAAGAAACAAGAAAAGGAAGCAAAAATGCATAAAAAAATGATTCAAGGACAATTAAATGCCCAATTTGGTATTCAAAAATTCAACTAATTAGCTTATTCTACCTTCTGCTGCAATAAATTCATTCCCTTACTGAAAAACCACGTGAGGTTTCCTTACATGGTTGTAGAATTGACCTCCCTGATGATGCGACAATACAGACAGCAAAGGAAAACATTATCAGGAAGGTGTGGAATTATGGATACAGTTTTTTTAATGAATAGTCTTTGGGTCATGATTGGGGCAGTTTTAGTCATTTTGATGATTGGTGGCTTTATCCTGCTTGAGACAGGTTCGACTCGTATGAAGAATGCAGGTCATATCGCAGGTAAAACCATTCTAACTTTCGGAATTTCCTCGATTGTCTTTTGGGCGATAGGTTTTGGCTTTATTTTTGGGGACGGAGCGGGATTAAGTAAATTCATTGGTTTAACTGACTTTTTCTACTCTGGGTATGATTTGGATGGTATTAATTTATCTGGAGCGGTATTTTTCTTATTCCAAACAGCTTTTGCGGGGATATCGATTACAATCGCTTTTGGAGGATTTGCAGAGAGAGCAAAAATGGGAGTTTACGTTCTGTTCGCCGTTTTATTCTCTGCCCTTGTTTATCCACCCATTGCGCATTGGATTTGGGGCGGCGGCTGGTTAGCTGATCATGGGAAACAAGATTTTGCAGGATCCACTGTCGTTCACTTGACCGGAGCGATGGCAGCTTTGGCAGCTACAATCCTCTTAAAACCACGAATCGGAAAATTTAATAAAGACGGCTCAGCTAATAACTTGTATGGGCATAATCAAGTATACACGGCTTTAAGTGTTTTATTGCTCTGGGTTGGCTGGTTTGGTTTCAACGCCGGCAGTACCGTGGCAGTTGATAATGGATTCTTTGGATTTGTTGCTCTTAATACCAATCTTGCAGCAGCTGCAGGTACAATTGCGGCTTTGATTATATCCTGGATTGTCATGGGAAAAGCGGATGTATCGATGATGTTAAATGGAGCATTAGCCGGTTTGGTTGCCATAACGGCATCCTGTGCATTTGTTGAAGCATGGGCATCCGTGGTTATTGGTTTTGTTGCTGGAATTCTTGTATTTTATAGCATCCGTTTCTTTGAATCTCGTAAAATTGATGATCCAATCTACGCCCTTTCCGTTCACGGAGCTGCTGGTATATGGGGAACATTATCCACAGGGTTCTTTGCTACAAAAGAACTGGCTACTGTTGGAAAACCAGGGCTATTTTACGGAGGCGGTTTCGACCAATTAGGTGTTCAAGCATTGGGTGTCGTTGTTTGTGGAGCATTCGCATTCATTGTGTCCTATATACTTTTACTAGGAATGAAAAAAGTAATGAGCGGCCTTCGAGTTACGGAAGAAGAAGAAATTATGGGGCTTGATTTGAGTGAACATGGTGTATATGGATACCCTGAATTACTCAAAAATAATACAAATTCTACTGATAAATCAATCATTTAACCAAGTAGTCTATCTTTACACATTTTCCCCTGAACGGTATCTTGTTCAGGGGATCATTTCCTTTACTAAGGAGTGTCTGCATGGCAATTGACAATCAGCATTATTCCACCATACTGGCTTATCGTAAGCAGCAATTCCAATCAGTGATTTTAAGTACAGAGAAACTGAATTTACTTCATGATGAGATTATCAGGAAAACCATCACCCTGGCATTCAACAAGACCGTTCAAATATCTGGTCCTCCTCCCTCCCCGTTCTGCTTTTTTGTGATGGGTAGTGCCGGCCGTAAAGAACAGGGTATTTGGAGTGATCAGGACCATGGAATGATTTATAGCAAGGATCACCCGGATGCCAGACATTACTTCTTAAGACTCGGTAAAGAAATATCTGAAGGGTTAAGAGAAACGGGATATAAGCTTTGCGAAGGAAAAGTAATGGCAAGTAACCCATTCTGGTGCAGATCATATAAACAGTGGCAGATCCAATTAACTGATTGGCTCGAGGATGCTTCATGGGAATCGATCCGGCATTTGCTCACCTTTATGGACAGTAGGGTATTTTTAGGAGAGGAACAATTTATAAGCCAATTAAAGCAGGAAGCCTGCCAATTCATCGATCGAAAAAATATGTTGAGCCGTATCCTGGATAATACTAAGCACAGGAAAAAAGCTGTCGGTGTCCTTGGACAATTACTTGTTGAATCCCATGGCCCCTTTTCAGGTTGTTTAAATATAAAGGAAACTGCTTTATATCCATATGTGAATGCTGGAAGGCTTCTTGCCATCTATGAAAAATTAGATAAAACCTCCACCATTGATAGGCTCAAAAATCTGACCATTTCAGCCATGCCGCTCCAGGATCGAAAAAAATATATCGATCAATTTACTAAACTGCAAAATTATCGATTAGCATACGGTCTTCATACAGACTATGAATCCGGTCACTACTTGGCCGTCA
>JAZUQD010000397.1:0-1605 GCA_045605505.1 Pradoshia sp. | reverse complement strand
TTCCTGTGGATACTCACCCTTAATGGCTGGATCTAAGAATACACGGTTGAAGAACAGGTCATACATTCTAGCTGCTTTCTGATCGTGTTCAGAGGATGACCGAGCATAGGTAACTTCTGGGTTCAGGATTGTCCCAATTTTTGCTCCTGTTTGATCCTTTAATCCCATTTCCTTAAATAATTTCACCACTTTAGCAGTAGCAAGTCCTTTGTTATAGTTCCATTGCATCCATTTTTTTGTGTTTTGCTCATATGGCCAGCGAATAGCATCTAAGTATATGCGTGTTTGGACAACAACAGGCTCATTAAATACAAACCAATGTTTCACACGATTCCCATATCGTTCAAATACTTTTTCAGCATATTTTACAAATAAATCAACTACATGTTTTGAACCCCAACCCCCATATTTTTCAAATAAATAGGCAGGTAATTCATAGTGTTCTAGACAGATCATTGGCTCAACATTATTGTTAATTAATTCATCGATAACGTTTCCAACATAGCTGGCATATTCTTCATCAACAACAGCATTCTCATAATCCACTAAAAAACGAGACCAATTGATCGATGTTCTAAAATGGGTCAGGCCGATTTCCTTCATATAACTGATATCAGTTTTATAGCGATTGTAAAAATCAGTTGCACCGGCGGGTCCAAATCCGTTATGCCAAACATTTTTATTCTTTTTATACCATAAGTCTAAGTATGAATCTTGAAACTCTTTTTTATCAGTCCAACCTTCCGTTTGCCATGCTGAAGATGACGCTCCCAGAATAAAATCCTCTGGTAGATTCATTGTTATTTTTTCCATTTCTCATCTCTCCCCCGTTTTTCTATTCTTGTTTGCTCGTAAGTTTCTATATTTCCGATAGTCCGTCGCCGTCATGCCTGTAAGTTTTTTAAAGACTCCAACAAAATACTTATATTCATGAAATCCTACTTGTTCTGATATTTCATTTACTTTAAAGGGAGTCTCCGCCAGCAAGATCTTTGCTTCATTAATTCTTAATTGGTTAACGTATTCATTGAAATTAACGCTTGTTTTCTGCTTGAATAGAGAACTAAAGTAATTGGGCGTTATATTAATAACCTCCGCTACTTCATGAACTTTAATGTTTGTTCTGTAATATTCATGTATATAGTCCTTCGCATGATCGATTAACAAATCTTGTTTGTCTACATTTTTTAACTGAGATTGTTCCTTACGGATGGTGGATAGATCCTGATAGAAAAGCTCTTCCAGTAATTCATACGAGTTGTAGACATGGACATTTACATTATGGTTATAATAAAACTCCTGTTCTACCTTTCTACCACCCAGAGTCTCATAGTGATTCAAGATTTTATTGAGCAGCACCCTGCAAGTATGAACAACTTCTTCTAAGAAAAATTGATTAACCAAAAAGTATTCGAATAATTCAGTAATCAAAAAATGCACGTCCGCCTCTTTCATCTGGATGACAGCATCTATGAATGGCTTTTCTAGTTTAGTTGGATAGGATGAATCTGTAGTCCGACTCAATTGATTGGAAACGACAATACTGGAGCTATTTGTAAAAGGCAAAAATCTTCCTGTATCAACTAGATCAGTAAGTACAGTCTT
>JAZUQD010000396.1:0-1944 GCA_045605505.1 Pradoshia sp. | reverse complement strand
TTATCAGTTGCCCGTGCACGTCAGGTAAACAAAGAAAATTATGTAGGCAAGTTAAATCTTAAAAAATAGTCTTGGAGGCCCATAATGTCAAATCGATATTTAGATCCTAATTTAAAGGTTTTTTCTCTTAATTCGAATCCTGGATTAGCAGAAGAAATTGCAAAAGAGATTGGCGTTGAATTAGGAAAATGCACAGTGTCGCAATTTAGCGATGGTGAAGTACAAATCAATATTGAAGAAAGTATTCGCGGATGCGATGTTTACGTCATTCAATCAACAAGCCAGCCTGTGAATGAGCATTTAATGGAGCTGTTAATTATGATTGATGCGCTGAAAAGAGCTTCTGCTAAGACCATTAATATTGTTATGCCTTATTACGGTTACGCACGTCAGGATAGAAAAGCAAGAGCACGTGAGCCTATTACAGCTAAGCTTGTAGCTAATTTATTGGAAACAGCAGGGGCATCCCGTGTCATTACGCTTGATCTTCATGCTCCACAAATTCAAGGATTCTTTGATATTCTGATTGACCACTTAATGGGTGTGCCAATTCTTGCAGATTATTTCCAACAGAAGAATTTGGAGGATATCGTTATTGTATCTCCGGATCATGGTGGAGTGACAAGAGCACGTAAAATGGCTGATCGCTTGAAAGCACCTATTGCGATAATTGATAAACGCCGTCCAAGACCAAATGTTGCAGAAGTAATGAATATTGTTGGTAATATTGAAGGAAAAACAGCTATCTTAATTGATGATATTATTGATACTGCCGGTACCATTACACTAGCTGCCAATGCATTAATTGCAAACGGAGCAAAAGAAGTTTATGCCTGCTGTACACATCCAGTACTATCAGGTCCGGCAATCGAGAGAATTCAAAGCTCCAAAATTAAAGAACTTGCTGTTACAAACACAATTGCACTGCCAGAAGAAAAAAGAATTGATAAGATTGTAAATCTATCAGTGGCTTCCTTAATTGGAGAAGCAATTATCCGTGTACATGAGGAACAATCAGTAAGTACATTATTCGATTGATCAGAAGTCTGCCATATGGCAGACTTCTTTTATTTTGGTTTCATTTAATGGAATTTTATCTATAGTAGTGAGTGAATTGTTTTGAGTTCAGGAGATTAGGGAATATGAAAGGGTGATGATGTTATTTAAAATAAATTGGGATGGTGAAGCAAAAATGGCTACAACTTTAACAGTAAGTGAAAGAACGGATTTGAGACACTCATCTTTAAGAGAATTAAGAGCAAAAGGTAATTTCCCTGCAGTTGTATATGGGAATCAAAAAGAAGCGAAGACAATATTTGTAGATGAAGGCAATTTTTTAAAGGCGATTAAAGAAAGTGGACGTAATGGCGTACTATCGCTTGAGATAAATGGAAGTAAGGAAAAGGTAATGCTTACAGAATATCAACAAGATCCTATAAAAGGGAATATTATGCATGCTGACTTTTTGATCGTGAATATGTCACAGGAAATCGATGTAGAGGTGCGAATTGATCTTGTTGGACAGGCAGAAGGAGTGAAATCCGGCGGTATGCTCCAACAAACTCTGCACACAGTCACAGTATCCTCTAAGCCGGATGATATTCCAGGCTCAATCGAATATGACGTTTCAGAATTAAAAATTGGTGATTCCATTATCATCGCTGATTTAAATGTAGATGGTTCTTATACCATTTCGCAGGATGAGGATGAAGTCGTTGCATCCATCCTTCCTCCTACAGTTGAGACGGATGATGCTGAAGAAGAGGTAAGTTCCGAGACAACAGATACTAAAGAAGACTAAGATTAAATGGGATAGAGCAATATAGGACTCGATATAAGAAGGTTGTTGAGAATTGTCTTTTCTCAGCAGCCTTTTTTATCATGACAAAAAAGAGAAAGGGACATGCTAAAAAAATCACAAATTTTTGTTATCCTTATTTTCCT
>JAZUQD010000395.1:0-2620 GCA_045605505.1 Pradoshia sp. | reverse complement strand
CTTTCACAACCCTGACTCTTCTACTGACAGGTTCTACAGGAGTGGCAAGTCCTTGCGTTTGTTTCGAAACCTCTGCTAATTGCTTCATTTCAATCGGCTCCTTATACATTGGATCTTTTCAAATGCGCTTATCCTACTATTTCCCTTGTTATAATGCTCGTCCACATAGTTTGTTTATCGGACAAACTATGTAACCTTGTGATTAATTTTAACACCGTTACCACCTTGTTGCAACCGTTTTCAAAATTACTTTAAATATTTTCCATCAATCAAACCCTTGATAATTCCTCTTATCTTTTGTGTCATATCACTTGGAACAAAGGACTTTCAGGTATAAACTGAACTGGGATTTGCGGGTACATCTTTTTAATCTGTTGAGCTAGATACTTCATTCCAGATTCTTCACTTTCAGCATGCCCAAGGATCATTAAGGATTTTTCCTTCCCTTGATACACAGCATCCCTCACATATTCTGGAGTTTCCCACTCAGGACCTTCTCCATAAATGATTAAATCAAGATTCTCTTTCTCAAATAGTGGAATTGCCAATGCCCCGCCGCCTCTATACCCTGCAAGCAAGCCTATACGCGTGCAGGTTGAGTTTATATTTCCTACAGTACGTACAAACTCAATATCCAACTGTTTCTTTACATACTCGGCAATTTCCTTAACCGTCATGAAGGGAATAGTTAGTATAGTTGCAGCCGGCTGATTCTCTTCAACATATGGTTCCCAGCCTAAAACATGTACCAGCCCAGCCATAATTCCATCAGGTTGGTATCGGTGCCAATAATCATGAAAACGATAGATAGCAATGCCTGATTCATTGATTAGACGGCTTTTCTCACGATAAACATTGTCTTGTTCCAATGTATCTGTATGGTCCATGTGACTGTAATATAAACCCTCATGGGTGATAAGCAGATTTGCCCCCATCCTAATCGATTGTTGAATAACATGCTGTGTAGGCATGAAACTAGTAGTGATTCCTGTTACTTCCATATTTGGATCACCTGATTTAAGAGAATCGACGGTATTTGGAATTTCCCTAATGGGCACCATCAATTGATCCACTACTTCCTGTACTGTTAAGGTCAATTCTCCACCCTCTCTCTGTAAAGTAAAATGAGACCAATATAATTGAATATATCCCGGAAGTAAATAGGATAGGCTAACATTACCGTTTAGGTATAACCTTATGCAAAAAACATTTAATAGATTATCGGGATACCCCTCTTAAATTCTGACTACTTTCCAAAAGGCCTCTTTAGGCTGATGTTTTTCATCAAATAAGAATGGCCAATTTTTCCGTCCCTTTACCGGAAAGTCATCTAACCATGTATAATCATCCGCCGCTCCCCAGAAAGTAACTGCGGTAATCTCTTCTTTATACTCCCTAAGCATTTGAAAAAATTGCTGATATCTTTCTGCCTGTAGATCCAGCATTTCGCTGGTTGGCTTCACCAGATTCATCCGCCTGTCATCAAATGAGAAGACAGATACATCCATTTCTGTAAACTGCAGCTTTAACCCCAACGATGCATATCTTTCTATCGCTGAACGTATTTCATCCATACTCGGGTTGTTAATGTTCCAATGTGCCTGAAGACCCACTCCATGAATCGGAACCCCTTTATCAACCAATGACTGAACAAGCTTATAAATTTTTGCTCTTTTTACAGGGTTGCACTCATTGTAATCATTGTAGAAAAGTAAAGCTTCCGGATCAGCTTCATGGGCAAATTCAAATGCCTTTTCGATAAAATCCTCGCCGATAATATCTAACCAGGGAGACTTTCTCAATAATTCCGTGCCTTCGTCCACCACGGCTTCATTAACTACATCCCAACAGTACACTTGGCCTCTGTAGCGCTGTACCACTTTTGTAATATGCTCCTTCATTCGGTGTAATAATAAATCTCTCGACACTAAATCTCCCTTTTCATCCTGAAACACCCATAGAGGAGTTTGATTGTGCCAAACCAATGTATGTCCGCGCATTTTCAAACCATTTTCCTTTGCAAACGCTGCTAATTTATCAGCATTGTCAAAAGTAAAACGTCCCTCTTCAGGCTGCAAATTTTCAAATTTCATCTCATTCTCTGCTGTAATACTATTAAAATGTTTAGCCAATAAAGATTTTTGTATCTCTATTGTTTGAAGGTTAACAGCTGCACCAATATCAAAATAATTTTGGTAAACCTTTTGTAAGGAAGGGACCTCTATGTTTGGTTTTATCATCATAAATCATCTCCTTTTATAGGCAAACATCAAACTAATTATATAACAATAAATGGAACATTCTACATATCTACCACAAATTAATTGTATTTTCTGACTACTTTTAAACCGAGATAAACCCCTTTAGGTTCGTATCTCCTAAGGGGTCGATAATACTCAGACACACTAGCACTTACCCTTTTTGGCTATAAAATGAATGATTGTTAATTTCCCAATCATATTCTCCTAGTCTTAACAATAGAAACTTATTAATAAGAAGTTATTAAACGGTCGTCTAAACCAATATACGTATCCGTTTCATCTGTGACAGGGATGAATTCTATCAAAGTAACTTGATTCTTCGTTAAAGTAGCCTTATAGGTTATTTTTCCATCCTCAGA
>JAZUQD010000394.1:0-2917 GCA_045605505.1 Pradoshia sp. | reverse complement strand
TAATATCGGATATATACCCATTATAAAGGGCACCGTAATCCATTGTGACAAAATCGCCGTTTTCTATTACTTTTTCCGTTGCAACACCGTGCGGCAATGCCGAACGTGCACCAGAAGCGACAATGATATCAAATGATGATGAAGTAGCCCCTGCTTTACGCATAAAGAATTCTAATTCATTCGATACTTCTATTTCCGTTAAACCTGGACGAATATACTCAATAATATGTTTAAATGCAGCATCTGCTATGTCTGCTGCTTCCTTTAATATCTTAATCTCTTGTGGTGTCTTAATCAAGCGCAATTTTTCAACAACATTTGATAAGGGGATCAGTTCACCTTCTACAATGGATTCATATGATTTATAGGTAGAGAAAGTAAGATCATCCTGTTCAAATCCTATTCTTTTAGCACCCATTTCTTTTAATTGGGCCGCCACTTCATTTTGAATCGGTCCGCTGTGTTTGACAATCTCATAACCAATCGCTTGTTTGCTCGCTTGTTCCATATATCTAAAATCAGTAATAAACTTTGCAGCACTTTGCGAGATAACAACTACACCCGCAGTACCAGTGAAATTAGAGATATATCTACGGTTATATGGATTTGTAATGATGATAGCATCTATATTTTCCTGACTTAATCTTTCACGCAATCTCTGAATTTTTTCCATTGATTAGACCTCTCCCTTTTCATTAAGTAGTCAATAAAGCACGCAGCGCCAATTCATAGCCATTCAGTCCAAGTCCTACAATTTGACCCTTTGTCACAGGGGCAGTAACGGATTGATGACGAAAAGATTCTCTGGCATGGACATTTGAAATATGTACTTCTATCACTGGAACTGAAATAGAGGCTATCGCATCTCGAATAGCATAACTATAATGTGTAAATGCTCCCGGATTTAAAATAATCCCCATAGCCGAGTTTTCATCTGCTTCGTATAGTCTATCAATAATAGCTCCCTCATAATTAGATTGGAAGCATACCAGTCGAGCTCCGAGCTTTACGGACTGATTCGATAACCACTCTTCCAATTCTGTCAGAGTTGTTTTGCCATAAATCTCGGGCTCTCGCTTGCCCAGATAATTTAAATTTGGACCGTTGATTAAATAAATTTGTTTATCCATAACCGAGGCTCCCGTGTTTTAAAGTGATATTAACAATTTTAACACAAGAGTGAAAAATACCTCTATAGAATTACTGAACTGGTTCGACTTTTTCTTTCTTTCCTTCCTTGGCTTCCAAATCCCTTTCATGATATTCAAAACTGATTGAATATCCAACAAAGAGTCCATATAAAATGAAAATGCATAGTGTCGTCGTAATTGTATCTTTAGATAGTTCCCAAACCGTTTTCATCCCTGGAAATAAAGGCCTTAAAACTAGAAAAGCAATCGCCCAAAGCACAATCCCATAGATGATCCCAATCCAATAAGAAGTCAGTTTACGAAAAATAAAAGAGTAGACATAGGCAAAAATGATAGAAATAATACATAGGCATAATATTGATAGCACTACTCCCATCCACCCTTTTACGAAATCCGCTTTCACCCATGTACGAAGTAGGAAGGTTGGCCCTATTTCTGTAAAATGAAAATAGTGACAGATTTGAAATATTACACCCCAAAGCAGTCCTCCAAAAAATCCAACTGAATTAATGACACCATAATAGCCCATCGGCTTTTTTAGCTTTTCTTCCGCTGTTTCCATATTCCAATCACCTCATAAGTGTTAGTATGTGCCAAACAGGCAAAGTTCATAAGAGAAATGGAAACAATCACTAGTGAAAACGAGAAAAATTCTGTAGAATAGATATCAAATATAACTTAACTATTATGGAGTGATGAAAAAATTGGATAACAAGCCAATCTACGGCGGACAGGCTGTAGTGGAAGGTGTTATGTTTGGCGGCAAACATTGTACCGTAACTACCATTAAGCGAAAAGATGGATCACTAGAATCCTATGCACTGCCAAAAACCAGCCATCCCCTACTGATAAAATTAAAAAAAATTCCGTTTCTGCGTGGAATTGTGGCCTTATTGGAATCCAGTGCTGTCGGCTCCAAACATTTATCTTTCTCAACAGATCGATACGATGTTGACCCAGCAGATGACCATACGATCCAAGAAGAAGAAACATCCAAACTGGGACTGATTCTAGGTGTTGCAGGCATCGGGATTTTATCCTTTATTCTTAGTAAATTAATTTTTACTGTAGTACCAATATTTTTGGCTGTCATCTTTAAGAGCATAGCTCCCGGAGAAACAGTCCAAGTATTATTGGAAGGATTTTTCAAACTCACATTATTGCTCCTATATATTTATATTGTATCCTTGACTCCACTCGTAAAAAGAGTTTTTCAATACCATGGGGCTGAACATAAAGTTATCAATGCATTCGAAAGCAACAAGGAGCTAACAGTCGAGAATGTTCGTAACGCTTCTAGACTGCATTATCGATGCGGAAGCAGTTTTATATTGTTCACCGTGTTTGTTGGTGTGTTTGTCTATATGTTTGTTCCTTCAGATGTACTTTATATCCGTATTTTAAACCGGATTGCCTTAATTCCAGTCGTTCTCGGCCTTTCTTTTGAAGTATTGCAGTTAACGAATAAAGTCCGTAACCTTCCTGTTTTACGCTTTTTAGGTTATCCCGGACTATGGCTTCAGTTACTAACAACTAAAGAACCTAATGATGAACAAATTGAAGTCGCAATCGCTTCCTTTAACAAAATGCTAGATACGGAAAATAGCTATAAACAAGGTTTAATAGAAGAAAAAATAGTGTAAAGAATATTATAAGGAAAAATAAACTTTTTCTGATTGTTTATTTTTTCCTAAATATGCCAATGATACTCTTAAAGGAGGTGCTTTCTGTGAATCATAAGAAATCGATGATTTTTGTTTATATCC
>JAZUQD010000393.1:0-1704 GCA_045605505.1 Pradoshia sp. | reverse complement strand
AACGTACCAAGGCCGGTTTGGAGGCAGCACGGAAACGTGGCCGATTTGGTGGTCGCCCGGCGATTAATGCCGATACGAAGCGGCGCATTGTGAAGCTGTTTGAAAGCGGTGAAAGTGCAGCTGATATTGCGAAGGAGTATGGGATTGGGCGGAGTACGGTTTATAAGGTGATAAAAGAACACGATTAATACGCTCTCTTACTGTTCGATAAGGTACCAGAGCGTCGTTTAGTAATATAAAGTCATTAATGAAGGTTGCCCTCAACCTTCTTTTTTGGTTCTAAATCAAATGTTGGGGTGTTGTGAATTTACACAGCACTCCTCATCCCAAATGAACCCCGATATTTTTATATACATGATTTAATAAAATCTTCGCTTTAAAATGCTCAAATTTGCGGAAGCCATAGGCATTTCGCTTGAATACTTTCGATTTATTATTAATTCCCTCTACGAAACCATTTGAATAACCAAAACTGAAGCTATTGAGAATTTCAACTTGCCAGTTTTTAAAAGTTTGAATTGCCTTTAGGAATGCCGGATTCCCTGTTTCTTCTACCTTACGGTAAAAAGCTTCTAACCCTTCTTTAATCACTTGGATTTCTTCCGTTGTCTTCGCCTTTTCAAACCATGCTTTATATAACTCCTTTAAATCATAAGCTTCTTTTAGCTCTTCGGACATCGATAAATACCTTGTTAAATACCATTGATCCGTCGCTGTTAATTGATCTTTCCGTTTATGGAGAACATGGCGCATTTTTTTACACTTCTTGCGGTCATAGGGATGCCATTCCTTCTGTACTTTCCGACGCACCTCATCCACAGCCCAGTGAATATATCGGCAGTAATGGAAGCGGTCAGCGATAATAACCGGACGATTCAATGCTTTTCTAACTGCTGCTTTAAAACTTGGATTCATATCCATGACAACCACTTTTACAGCTTCACCGTACTGCAGGGGGTAATGCTTAATCGTTTCCTTCCTTCGATTCGGTAAGATATCAATGGGTTCATGGGTTTCGGCATTGGCGATGATTAACTGGTAGGTACCTGCATCTGTATCTGCCTTAAACTCATCAATCGCAATCGCCTCCGGCAGCTGCACTCCCTCTGGTAATTGCTCCACAATCACCTGTTTAAATCGGCGAACCACTGTGGAAGTAGAGGTTCCCAGAACTTCACCAGCTTCTTTAAACGTCTTGGCTTTGACAGAACGAATACGGGCAACTTGATTCCATTCCTTTGAATACCGCTGGTATTTATCGACGAAAGGCGATTTTTCAGCGAATCTTTTGCCACACTTACAGGCATAGCGTCGACGTTTATAGAACAAAACCGTTAGACGTTCGAACCACTTCAGATGCTTAATCTTTTGCACACGATAATCATGCACCTTCTGCGTCGAAGCACCGCAGGAAGGGCAAGTATGTTCTTTTCTAGGAAGGGAAACATGAAGGACAATTCGATTCTCCTGCTCCTCCACCTGTTCAATTTTTACTCCTTTTAATCCGGGAAAATTCATGTTAAAATTCATAAAGCACAGATCACCTTTCTATTACTTGTTTCTCGACAATTCAAGTATATAAAAATCGGTGATTCTGTGCTTTTTTATGTTCGAATCGTGTGAAAACCCCAACAAATATTATAGAACCCTTTTTATAAAATGAATTCTTCGCTTACGCGCCGGGCTCACCTTCAATATTTGCTA
>JAZUQD010000392.1:0-7766 GCA_045605505.1 Pradoshia sp. | reverse complement strand
TATCAACAGCATGGCTTAAAGCCTGACGCACCTTTGGATTATCAAAAGGTTTCTTTGTAACATTAAAGCCCAAATATCCTACATTCATGGAAGGCCGTTCTATTGCCTGAATAGCAGAATTCCCTTTAATGGTTTCAAGATCCGATGGATTAACACCATCCATTAAATCAATTTCGCCGCTGGTTAATGCATTCAATCGAGCGGAGTTATCAGGAATCGTACGGAAAATAATTATTTTTAATTTTGGCTCACCATCTACATAATAGTCTTCATTCTTTTCAATCACGATTTTGTCATTTGCTTTTTCTTTAAATTTATAAGGACCGGTACCAACCGGGTTTTCCCGGAATTTATCACCATCTTTTTCAACTGCAGTAGGGCTGGCAATTCCAAAACAGCTCATTGCGATGTTTTTAAGGAAGGTTGCCTGAGGACGTTTTAATATGAATTGGACAGTTGATTCATCAACCGCTTTTACTTCCTTAATAACATGCCCTTCATCCTTTTTATAGCCGCCAAACATGCTGTAATAAGGGAATTGATCAGCATCGCCATTCATCCATCTGTTAAAGTTGAATACCACTGCTTCTGCGTTAAAATCGGTACCATCATGAAACTTAACGCCTTTTTTCAATGTAAATGTATACGAAAGGCCATCACTGGAAGCTTCCCATTTCTCAGCTAATCCAGGCTGCAATGTCGTATCTTGTTTACCGTAAGTAAGCAATGTGTCAAAAATATTGATTGTGACTTTAAAAGATTCTCCTTCGGTTGTCGTAATTGGATCTAACGAAGTGGAATCACCGCCACGTCCAAAAACAAGTGTATCCTTTGTATTTCCTTTTTCTTCACTGCCTCCACCCTCTGTTTCCTTGTCGCCTGAATTACATGCTGCCAGTACAACGCTTAGCATTAAAACACTGACCATAGCCAATAAAAGCTTTTTCATATGAAACCCCCTCTTATATTTGTTTATTATCATTGCTGCCATGTTCACCATGGAGATGACATGCAGCATAATGACCGGCTTTTATTTCTTGGTATACTGGATTAATGGTCTTACAAACTTCCATTGCATGCTGACATCTTGTATGGAAAGCACAACCACTCGGTGGATTGGATGCACTTGGTATATCTCCAGTTAGGATGATAGATTCACGCTTAATATCCGGATCTGGTATTGGTACTGAAGATAATAGAGCTTGTGTGTATGGATGGAGAGGTTGTTCGTATAACTCTTCGCTGCCCGATAATTCTACCATTCTACCCAAATACATAACTCCCACGCGATCACTGATATGCCTGACAACTCCCAGATCGTGGGCTATAAAAATATAAGTTAGGCCAAATTCTTTTTGGACGTCTTTTAAAAGGTTTAATACTTGTGCCTGTATGGATACATCAAGTGCAGAAACAGGCTCATCTGCAATAATTAATTTAGGTTTGGTCATTAGGGCTCGGGCAATACCAATCCGCTGACGCTGACCACCACTGAATTGATGGGGATAGCGTTTTAAATGATAGGAACTGAGTCCCACAACATCTATCATTTCTGCTACCCTATTAGCCCGCTCCTTCTTATTGCCAATCCCATGAACAATTAAAGGTTCCTCTAATATTTGCTGGATGGAGTGCCTCGGATTTAATGACGCATAAGGGTCTTGAAAAACCATTTGGATATCACGTCTCACTTGTCTAAGCTGCTTTTTTGACATGGACATGATTTCCTTATCCTCGAAGACTATACTTCCTTCTGTCGGATCAATTAACCTCATTAATAATCTGCCGGTCGTTGACTTTCCACAGCCACTCTCTCCAACAATCCCAAGGGTTTCTCCTTTTTTCACATAGAATGAAATGTCATTTACAGCTTTTACTTCACCAATTTTCTTGCTCAAAACTCCACCATTAATCGGGAAAAACTTCTTCAAGCCTTCAACTTTTAATAGCTCCGTCATGAATGATGCCTCCTTCCTGCCCCTGATATAATAGGCACCTTACCCATTGATATTCAGGAGATACCTTTTGTAATTCTGGGTTCACCGTGGCACAGGCGGGCATGGCATATTCGCAACGCGGAGCAAAAACACAACCATTTTGAATCATCCCTGGTTTTGGAACATTACCTGGAATAGAATATAATTTGCTGTCTTTCTGCCTGATATCAGGTACAGATTTCAACAATCCTTTTGTATATGGATGTTTTGGGTTTTTAAAGATGTCCCTGACCGTCCCTTTCTCCACAATTTTTCCTGCATACATGACCAAAACCCTATCGCATATTTCAGCCACCACTCCAAGATCATGAGTAATGAGGATGATTGACGTTTCCGTTTGACTATTTAAATCTTTCATCAACTTAAGGATTTGGGCCTGAATAGTAACATCTAGAGCCGTAGTTGGTTCATCCGCAATTAAGATATTTGGTTTACAAACCATGGCCATCGCAATCATAACCCTCTGTCTCATACCGCCAGATAATTCATGAGGATAATTTTTCATTAAATCAGCAGCCCGGGGTAACCCTACCTGCTTTAACATTTCCAAGCATTCCATACGCGCCTGAACTTTATTGCCGTTTCTGTGTAGCCTGTATGCTTCGATCATTTGTTGACCGATTGTAAACAAGGGATTAAGAGAAGTCATCGGTTCCTGAAAGATCATAGATATCTGGTTACCGCGAATTTTTCGCATTTGTGATTCAGTTTTTTTTAATAAATCGTCCCCTTCAAAATTAATGACTGATTGGGGATCAACAATAGCCGGTGGTTGGGGAAGCAATCCCATAATCGATAAAGAGGTCAAACTCTTTCCACTACCGGATTCACCAACAATTCCAAGAATTTCTCCCTTATGAAGCTGGAAATCGATATTCTCTACTGCAGGCACCAGTTTTCCGTCATCCATAAAAGAAACAGTTAAATGGTTTACATCTAAAACCACAGAGTCCTCCAAGCCTTTCCCTCCTGCATACAATAATTATGTAATTTATTAAAATATTTAAAATATTATGATTTATTATGTCATAGCTTTTCGTAATTGACTATCATTTTATTAGAATTTATTAACATTTTTTATTATATTTGAGAATAAATAAGGGGATTCACCTGTTCATAGGCGTGGATGATCTGACCATTTTTAATGCTATTCCATCATTTTTTTAGATAGAATAAAAAAACTCTTCAACGCAAAACGGTTATCAAAAACCGCTTCACATTGAAGAGTAGTCATTATCATTATAAACTTAAAATATGATATCCTGAATCAACATGGATATTCTCACCCGTAATCCCACGGGACAATGGACTAAAGAGAAATAGCGCTGTATCTCCTACTTCTTCCTGAGTTACTTGTCTCCGCAATGGTGCCCGTTCTTCAAACACTTTTCGTATTTCGTTAAAATCGCCAACACCTTTAGCTGACAAGGTTCTAATAGCTCCTGCAGAAATAGAGTTCACTCTTACACCTCTAGGTCCTAGATCATTAGCCAAGTATTTGACACTTGCTTCAAGAGAAGCTTTTGCTACACCCATTACATTATAGTTTTGGACTACCCGCTCTCCACCAAGATATGTAAGAGTAATAATACTTGCTCCCTCATTCAAGATGTCCTTCGCTTCTTTAGCAACAGCCGTTAAGGAATAAGAACTAATATTTTGAGCTAATAAGAATCCATCTCTTGTTGTATTCATATACTCGCCCTTTAACTCTTCCTTGTTGGCAAAAGCTATACAGTGTGCTATTCCATCTATTTTGCCATACTTTTCTTTGATAATGGCAAAACACTGTTGAATCTCTTCATCCTTCGTTACATCACATGGCAGTACAAAGGTCTCTGCTCCGCCCTCTAAACTGTTTACAAGCTCATAAACACTCTTTTCCATTCGTTCTCCAGCATAAGTGAAAATTAATTTAGCGCCAGCCTGGTAGAGTGAAGTAGCTATCCCCCATGCAATACTTCTTTTATTTGCTACACCCATAACAACAATGGTTTTCCCATCCATACTTAAGTTCATACGAAGGATTCCTCCTTAAATTTAATACATGTTATTAGTACCTACTACTAATTTAAACTAAGTAAGGAAGAATCGCAACCATTTTCTGTTTTTTCAGCTAAATATATCATGCTAGATACCCCATAAAGAGGGTAGCCATTCCAAAATAGATAAGGATACTGATTAAATCGTTAATTGTTGTAATAAACGGTCCAGAAGCGACGGCAGGATCAATATTCATTTTATGCATCAATAAAGGCACTAGGCTTCCAGCTAATGTTGCAACAATTAAACTCACCAATATTGAAATTCCAACAAGAGCGGCAAGTACCGGCTCACCTTTCCAGACATACACAATAATAGTTACCACGATCCCGCATGATACACCAGTTATAAGACCTGTTCCGGCTTCTCGCCATAGAAGTTTCAGCTTGCTCTCATCCTCAATTTGACCAGTAGCGATTCCTCGTACAATAACAGCCAAACTTTGGGTACCTGAGTTACCGGCCATCCCTGCGATTAAAGGAATAAAGACAGCAAGGATTGCTTTTTTCGATAGAGTCTCCTCAAATTGACCAATTAAATTAGCCGTCATCATGCCTAAAAATAATAAGATAATTAACCATGGTAGCCTTTTTCGAGCAGATGAAAATGGACTCTTGTCCATGTATTCCATATCGGATACCCCAGCTAGTTTTGAGTAATCATCCGAAGCAATTTCATACATAACATCAATCATATCATCAAAAGTAATAATACCGACCAGATGATGTTGAAAATCGACAACCGGCATCGCTATAAAATCGTAGTCTCTCATTTTTCGAGCTACTTCTTCCTGGTCATCACTAACTTTTACTACATAGACCTGTCTGTTCATTAACTCAAAAACCATTGTGTTGTCATCCGCCACAATCAAATCACGCAAGGAAAGAACCCCAGTTAATTTATGATCCTCATCCATCACATAAATATAATAAATTAATTCAGCATCCTGAGCTTCCTTCCTCACTAATTTCATCGCAGATCCTACTGTTTGATTTTCCACAATGCTAATAAACTCCGTAGTCATAATACTGCCTGCAGTTGATTCTTCATAGTGAAGCAAATGCCTGATATTTTGCGATTGCTCTTCATCCATTAAAGACAAATAACTAATAATTTGTTCCTTATCCAAATTACTAAGCAGGTCGACTGCATCATCCGTATGCATTTCAGCTAAAATAGAAGCAGCATATCGAGGATCCATTTCGGCTAAAATTTTCTCTATAACTTGATCTTCATACTCATAAGCAAGATTTCCAATAAGCTCTGCCATTTCATCTGGTGAAAGGAAATGATGAACGGTAGCTCTTTCTTTTTCTTCTAATTCCGCATAAAACTGCGCTTGATCGTATGGATGTATTCCCAAAAATATTTTCCGGAACTGTTGGAGATTTTCTTCTTTTAAAGTTTGCAGCAAATCTTTTTGTTTGCTTTCCTGTATGTCCATTCTTTGAGGTCACCCTCTCATTATTATGTCGTCTCTAATCTGTCTACTATACCCTATACAATTTCCTAAATCGTTATAATTGAAACAAAGTAAAAAAGGGTAATATAAAGGTAATAGAAGGAAGTGATTTAAATGATTTATGATTGCATCGGTGATGTACACGGTTGTTATGATGAATGTATAGCATTATTCAAAAAGATGGGCTATCAATTTGATAGTGAAGGTATACCTGAACATCCAAACGCTTATACTCCTGTATTCATAGGGGATATAACAGATCGCGGTCCTCACTCAATCCAGATGATTCATCTCGTATGGACATTAACCATACAAAGAAAAAAAGGATTATATATCCCAGGAAACCATTGCAATAAATTATATCGTTATTTCCTAGGTAATAAAGTGAAGGCTGTTCATGGCTTAGAGACGACAATTGCCGAACTCGATGCCTTGTCTAAACCGGATAGAAAGAAAGTTCGCGACCGATTTGTGCAATTATACGAGTCTGCTCCCCTGTATCTTGTCTTAGATCAAGGAAAGCTTGTCCTTGCCCATGCAGGAATCAAAAAAGAATTGATAGGATCCAAGCATAAGGGTGTTAAAACGTTTGTCCTGTATGGGGATATAACGGGGAATACCCTCCCGGACGGAAGACCCGAGCGAAGGGACTGGGCACTCCACCACCCTGGTAACCCGATGATTGTCTATGGACACACGCCTGTTCGTGAACCAAGAATTAAAAATAATACGTACAATATTGATACCGGAGCTGTATTTGGAGGAAAATTAACAGCATTGCGTTATCCTGAGCTGAAATTTTTTTCAGTTAACTCTTCCCTTCCCTTGGTGCCGGAAAAATTTCATACTTATGCTGAATGATTCCTCTACCACACCCTTCCTTATTTAAAGGGGGTGTGGTATACCTTCTTCTATCTCTTCATGTAGACTCATTTTTCCTATTATCTACTTTATTACCCGCACGAATAACATTCTTAATATCATCCGGTAAGGCACATTCAAACGAAAGTGTTTCTTCAGTTATAGGATGGGAAAACTTCAGTGAATAACAATGCAGTGCCTGCCGTTCAATCAGCTGTCTACTCCCCCCATATAAATCATCGCCCATCAATGGATGACCCATAAAGGCCATATGTACTCTTATTTGATGGGTCCTTCCGGTTTGCAGCTTTAATTCCATAAGTGAAAAATCCCCACATGCTTGAAGGGTGTTATATTCCGTACAGGCATACTGGCCATCTGCACGAACTTCACGTTTAATAATACTCGAATCCATCCGGCCGATAGGTTCTTCTATGATACCGTTTAAAGGGGAAATCACACCCGTAATTATAGCTTTATATTTCCTTTCAACCGTTTTTACTGACCGTGACAGACTTAATAAATGATGTATATGGCGATGCTTCGCAATCAAAACCAAACCTGAAGTATCCCGGTCCAGTCTCGTGACAATATGGACAGTAGCCAAGTGTCCAATTTGTTCATAATGCCCTCTAATTGCATTAGCTAAACTGCCAAGCGGATGTTCTCTTGATGGAATTGTAGACATACCGGCTGGTTTTTGAACAACCATTACATAGTCATCTTCATAAACGATAGAAAGCGGAATTTTTTCGGCCTTAAGCTGATTACTTCCCACTTCTTCCGGAAAGACAATCGTAACCTGGTCACCTGTCTTTAATATGTATCGAACAGTTACCTCTTGTTGATTTACATAAATGTAGCCGCCTTTAAATTTAATATCCGCCAGAGCTGATTTTGATATTTTCTTATCAACCAAATAATCTCTCAATACTTTATTGCAATCCTGATTTTCTATTATCCATTCCATCTTAAATGGCGTCCCCATAATTACCTTCCTTTTGTCTTTCATACTTCAAAAGTTTCTGTACTTAACGAGTAGTTTATTCAGTAAAAAAGGTGCCCAAAAGCTACATGCATACTTTTAGGACACCTATTATATCTTTCCTTATTCTGTAACAAACGAATCACGTACTCTTTTCCAGAATGGAAAAGGCCTGAAACGTGCGAATCGAATTTTTTCATCGGCTACTCTGAACTGGATTGATTTTACATCTTTATGTAAAAGGCTCAAATGATCAATCGTAATCTGAAAATCATCGTTTGTTACTGGTTTCATCATACAGGTATGATGAGCTGGCAGTATTAAAGGAGAACCAATTGTACGGAACACTCTATTATTTATAGAAGCCATTTCCGTTAATTGGATAGCAGGGATAGATGGATGAATAATGGCACCACCA
>JAZUQD010000391.1:0-12168 GCA_045605505.1 Pradoshia sp. | reverse complement strand
TTTATTTGCTACTACAGTTAACGGTGTTATGACGTATGGCTACAAATATGGTTTCTTAATTTCAGCGATTGGTATGATTATCGGTCAAGTTCTATTCAACCTATTTGCTAATAAATACTTAGGTGATGCCGGTAAACGCCCATCAGTTAATCAAACAAATGAATCTAAAGATAAATCCAATGCTCCATTAACTCGCAGTGAGAAACAACGTACATGGGTAATCATTATCATTACTTGCTTCGTAGTTTTCTTCTGGGCTGGTTTTGAACAAGCCGGAAGTTCCTTAACTTTATATACAAAAGATTTTGTGGATCGTAATGTATTAGGTTGGACAGTTCCAGTATCCTGGTTCCAATCACTTAACCCATTATTCATCATCCTATTGGCACCACTTGTATCAGCATTATGGGTTAAACTTGCAAGTTCCAAACGTGGTGATATTCCAGTTCCAACTAAGATGGCAATGGGTATGATTACACTCGGTTTAGGTTATATCGTTTTATTATTTGCGATTTTCCAAACGGGTAACGATGCTGCAAGCATTGAACAAAAAGCAAACATCATGTTTATCGTGGTAACATTCTTCCTTCATACAATGGGTGAATTGTTCCTATCTCCAGTAGGACTTTCCCTTGTAAGTAGAATTGCACCAGTTAAATTAGCTTCTCTGCTAATGGGTGTATGGTTAGCTTCATCTGGTTTCGCTAACATCATCGCTGGTCAATTAGCTGTTATCACTCAATCACTTGGATACTTTGAAGTATTCGCCCTAATCGGCGGTGTAGCCATTTTCTTCGGCCTAATACTTTTAACCTTATCTAAGAAACTTGTATCAATGATGGAAATGAAATAATTATTCTATTAAAAAAGACTGACGCAAGGCGCAAGATTGAATCTGCCCTTACCGTCAGTCTTTTTAATTATTATATTATGAACCAGTATTCTCCACTTCTTTTCTAAAGAAGCTTCTCATTGCATGAAAAACATCAGCTTTTTGCTTCAATATATAGTATTGAAACTTTTCATTCTTAATATTTTTATAAGCGGACATTAATGTGGAATTACGATTGTATTGGTTAACTTCCCCATACCCAAACATATTGGATACACCCATTAATTCTTCAACTAGTTTAAGGCAGCGAGGATTATCTGAAGTTAAGTTGTCACCATCTGAGAAATGAAAAGGATAAATATTATAGCGTTCCATCGGATACTTTTGTTCGATGATTTCTAAAGCCTTACGATAAACCGAGGAACAAATCGTTCCACCACTCTCTCCTTTAGAAAAGAAATCCTCCTCCTCAACCACCTTGGCTTCTGTATGATGCGCAATAAATTCAATATCAACTGTTTCATACTTGGTTCTTAAGAATCGAGTCATCCAAAAGAAAAAGCTGCGTGCCATATATTTTTCCCATAACCCCATCGATCCGGATGTATCCATCATGGCTAATACGACCGCTTTAGATTCTGGCTTCTCAACTGAATTCCACGTTTTAAACTTAAGATCATCCTGAAAGATAGGTGTGAATCCAGGAGTACCCCCTAAAGCATTTCTTTTAAAAGCACTAATCATTGTTCTTTTCTTATCTACATTCCCCATTAAACCTGTTTTTCGAATATCGTTAAATTCATAATGCTCGATTGTGTGATCCCCTTGTTCTTTTTCCTTTAAATTGGGTAACTCGAGTTCTGCGAACAATGCTTCTTCAATTTCCATTAAAGAAACTTCAGACTCTACATAATCCTCTCCTGCTTGGTCTCCCGCTTCTCCTCCCTTTCCCGGTGCCTTTTGCCCACTTCCATCTCTTGCAACTACATCTCCAACCTGGGAATCTCCATCACCCTGACCAATATGCTTATTTTTATCATAATTATAGCGAATTTTATATTCATCAAGAGAACGAATCGGGATTTTTACAACATTCTTACCATTGGACATAATAATGCTTTCCTCAGTTATTAGATCAGGTAAATTATTTCGTATCGCTTCTTGAACTTTTTCCTGATGTCTTTGCTGATCATCAAAACCTTTGCGATGGAGGGCCCAATCTTCCTTTGAAATGGCGAACTGATGGCTATTGTTCTTATCCGACATCGTTTTTCCCCTCCTATAAAGCATTTATCAATATTTTTTAGTTTGGATTCTTTTAAATCAAATCAATGTCTGATTACTCTATCCTATGCGTAAACTACGATTTATTGCCAAAATATTCTTAAAATAAGACAAAGATTCGCTCCTCCCTCTTCATTCAAACTTTATAATCAAGTCATTTTAGATCAATGCCTTGATATATGGGATCTTAATATTGATATGTGGCTATTAAGGGTGCGGATATGAGCCTGAAAGAGCGGAAGAATAGTGCGTTTAATTACGAAAATTGGGGAGGTTTGGATGAGGTGTACAACTAAAAGGGCATAAAAAAAAGCTTGGATATAGCCCAAATTGTAAGGTCTTACTTACAATAAGAAAAGCCATTCATATACCAAGCGTTATGCTATACCACCTATTGATTACTTATCTTCTATCTCTTCTTCCTCATGCTGAACGGGATCTGGCTGTTTATTATAATCTTTAGCTAACTCTTCATTTGTTCGCAGGTTTTCCATTTGTTTACCAAGGTTTTTCATTTCCTCTAAATCTGGAGCCATTGAACCATTTTCTGCGAGACTTTCAGCAATTGTATCGGCCTTTGCATCCTTTTTCATCATTAATCACCTCATAAGGCATATTCCCAGCATTCTAGCAAGATAAACATTATTTTCCAGTTAAAGACAGTGAAACATGCTTAAAATGAACAGTCGCCAAGACCGATTTAACCTTGATTCCAGCCAATCTGAGCTTTTATCCAGCCCATTCCCTCGATTATTCAGCCAAACTAGGTTTCGGCCTTCTGATTTTAATCATATATACAGTCTTCCATCCTATTTATCTTCTGAATCCGGCCAATCTGATACATTATCCAGCCGTTTCTACCCGGAATCCAGCCAATCTCATCTTTTATTCAGCCGATTCCTCAATTATTCAGCCAAACTAGGTTTCAGCCTTTTGATCTTAATCATACATACAGTCTTCCATCCTATTTATCTTCTGAATCCAGCCAATCTGAGCCATTATCCAGCCGTTTCTTCCTGGAATCCAACCAATCTCGCCTTTTATTCAGCCGATTCCTCAATTATTCCTCCAAACTAGGTTTCAGCCTTTTGTTCTTAGCCATGCATACAAGCCTTCCAACCTATTTATCTTCTAAATCCGGCCAATCTGATACATTATCCAGCCGTTTCTACCCGGAATCCAGCCAATCTCTTCTTTTATTCAGCCGATTCCTCAATTATTCAGCCAAACTAGGTTTCAGCCTTCTGATCTTAATCATACATACAGCCTTCCAACCTATTTATCTTCTGAATCCGGCCAATCTGAGCCATTATCCAGCCGATTTTACCCAGAATCCAGCCAATCTCGCCTTTTATTCAGCCGATTCCCTCGAGTATTCAGCCAAACTAAATTAGGTACTATCATTAAACCCAATAGCATCCGAAAAAGAACCATCCGCAGGTCGAATACTTCGACTCGCCGGATGGCTCTCCTTGTTCATCCCTATCTATTCAACAAACTTCCTACATATCGAAGAAGCTCATTAGCTGATGTAGAATTATACCCATGTTCGTCTATTAATCTGGCAACCACTTCGTTTACTTTCTTTAATTGACTTTCATCTGGAGTTTTAGATGAAGTTGTAATCTTTACAACATCTTTCAAGTCAGCAAATAGCTTTTTCTGGATGGCTTCCCGTAAACGGTCATGAGAATTGTAATCGAACCTCTTACCTTTACGTGCATAAGCAGAGATTCGTATTAAAATTTCTTCTCTGAATGCTTTTTTAGCATTTTCAGATATGCCAATTTGTTCTTCAATAGAACGCATTAATTTTTCATCAGGATTGATTTCCTCACCTGTTAGGACATCGCGTAGTTTCGATTTATTGCAGAAAGCTTCCACATTATCCAAATAGTTGTTCATCAATGTCTTTGCTGACTCCTCATAGGAATAAACAAATGCCTTCTGTACTTCCTTCTTGGCAATATCATCATATTCTTTTCGTGCAAGAGAGATATAGTTCATATAGCGTTCTTTCAACTCTGCTGTAATGGAAGCGTGCTGATCCAACCCTTCTTTTAAGGAACGCAATACATCTAAGGCATTAATGGACGGAGTTTCTTTTCTAATAATGGTTGAAGATATTCGGTTAATGACATAGCGTGGGTCGATACCACCCATTCCTTCATCCGCATATTCTTTCTTTAATTCCTCTACATCTGCAGAATTAAAGCCTTCCACATTTTCTCCATCATATAACCTCATCTTTTTAACAAGGTCAATATCACCTTTTTTCGGTTCCTTCAATCTGCTAAGAGTAGTAAACATGGCGGCCACTCTTAAGGTGTGCGGCGCAATATGAACATTCGCTACATCACTTTCATGAATCATTTTCTTATAAATTTTTTCTTCTTCAGATACTTTTAAATTATACGGAACAGGCATAACAATAATTCTGGAATGCAAGGCTTCGTTCTTTTTATTAGAAATAAAGGAACGATATTCTGTTTCATTAGTATGCGCAATAATTAATTCATCCGCACTTATAAGCGCAAATCGACCCGCTTTAAAATTCCCTTCCTGTGTTAATGAAAGTAAGTGCCATAAGAATTTCTCATCACACTTTAACATCTCTTGAAATTCCATCATCCCACGGTTTGCTTTATTTAATTCCCCATCGAATCGATACGCACGCGGATCCGATTCTGATCCATACGTAGCAATCGTAGAAAAATCTATGCTGCCAGTTAAATCAGCAATATCCTGTGATTTGGGATCAGATGGACTAAACGTCCCCACCCCAACCCGTTTATCTTCAGATAGGAAAATCCTTTCTACGGGCATATCTTCAATTCTTCCGCCATATTCCTGTTCCAATCTCATCAAATTTAAAGGCGAAAGATTTCCTTCAATCCTGACTCCATACTCTTCAAAAAAATCATTGCGTAAATGTGCCGGTATTAAATGCAATGGATCTTCATGCATCGGGCAACCCTTTATTGCATAAATCGCTCCCCGATCCGTCCGTGAATATCGTTCAATTCCTCTTTTTAAAAGTGTCACTAAGGTCGATTTCCCACCACTCACAGGCCCCATTAATAATAATATACGTTTTCGCACATCTAATCGTTTAGCAGCTGGATGAAAATATTCCTCTACTAGGCGCTCAAGTGATTCTTCGAGACCAAATAACTCACCTTTAAAGAAGCTATATCTTTTCTTTCCATCAATAATTTCTACGCCTGCATCCTTAATCATGTTGTAAACCCTGGAATGAGCTGATTGAGCGACTAAGGGTGTTTTCTTTACTATTTGTAAATAGTCACCGAATGTACCTTCCCACTTCAACTTTTCCTCTTCTTCTCTAAATTGTTCTATTTTTTTTATGATATCCATTCAGTATTAATCCTCCCCTAGCTGTGATTCAGCTGCTACTAATACTGTATGCACGTAATAAGCCAAACATGTGCTTAGCCCTCCAGAATCGATAAATGAATTACGCAATTTTTGATTCACTAAAATATTCTCGTTAAAGAAAAAAATTAACTTATATGGTATACTTTTTCCAAAGAACCAATATAAGGAGGAACATCCAATGACTGTTGCTATAATAATTGCCGTATCCCTCGCATTCCTAGCTGCCATCTTCACCGGCGGCTACAACGACAAAATAAACTAAAAAGCTGAAGGGCCTTGGTCAGGAGTGAGGAGCATAAGACAGAGGCTCGTAGGGGACGTTCTTCCCCCGCAGAGGCTATGCTTATGTCCCGAACTCCTAGGCCCTGAAGCTAGATTGACTAAAAGGCTAAAACAGCCTTATGCAACAATAAACCCCTTACTTTCACCTAAAAGTAAGGGGTTTGTTGTGTTTTTATTTATTTTAGAGCAAAGTGTTTGGATTTTACGAAATCCATCATAAATTCACGCTGTTTGCTTGTTAGCATACCAATCATTTGTTCTGTCCATCTGTCTTGTCTTAAGCCGTTTGTACGTTCGTTGTAGTAGGCTGAGATGATTTCATTGTATTCTTGAAGTTCGGTCTGTTTGTCCTCATAACTATTCTCATGAAAGACTGCTTTCAATGGCAGACGCGGTTTAATGGCCGAATCATCTTCCGGATAACCAATCGCCATTCCAAAGAGCGGAATGACACGGTCAGGTAATTTCAATAGCTCAGAAACCTTTTCAATATTATTCCGGATTCCACCGATAAAGCAAACACCTAGTTTCATCGATTCAGCGGCAATGGCAGCATTTTGCGCAGCCAAAGCTGTGTCAATTAATGCAATTATGAATGTCTCCATACTTTCCAGATTTTGATCTATATTTGTACCTTCTAGATCAGCAGCCAGTTTATGTCGATGATAATCTGCACAAAACACTAGGAAATATCCATTCTGTTCTACATAGGACTGTCCGCCCGCTAGCTCAGCCAGTTGTCTTTTCTTATCAGGGTCACTGACCCCAATAATTGAATAAGCCTGTACAAAACTTGATGTTGAAGCAGATTGAGCTGCGCTGACTATCGCTTCAACTTGCTCTGTTGATAAAGATTGATCTTTAAATTTTCGAATCGAACGATGATTCTTTAATAATTCAATCGTTTCATTCACTGGACTAAAGCTCCTTTCTAACGTTTCGTCAACCAATATACCAAACTATACGGATGTTATCTAAAGATATGTTTAACGATTGATAAAACAAAAACTTCTCGCAAAAGAGAAGTTATGTTAAATGGATATAATTTTGTTGGCGTAATGCTTCATAAATGACAATCGCTGCTGTGTTCGATAAATTAAGTGAACGAACATGAGTATCATTCATAGGCAGGCGTAATCCTCTTTCAGGATGCTCTTCTAATAAATGCTTTGGCAGACCCGTCGTTTCTCTGCCGAAAATAAAGAAGTAATCTTTAGTGGTATCTTCATATGAAATATCACTGTGATAATTCTTAGCAAACTTCGTGATATATAAAAATTCCCCACCACTGTTCTTTTCAAAAAATTCCTCAATTGAATCATAATAAATAATGGTTACATGCTCCCAATAATCAAGTCCGGCACGCTTCAGCGCCTTATCGTCAGTTGAAAATCCCAATGGACGGATTAAATGCAGAGTTGTATCAGTAGCCGCGCATGTACGTGCAATATTACCCGTATTTGCCGGAATTAATGGTTGATATAAAACAATATGTAAAGACACTTTTTCTCACCTCTGGATAGTATAAGCAGCCTTTATTATAACATTATTTTTCCTTTTCCAAAAATGAAAGCCCTAATTCGTTAGGATATGAAAGAATTTATATTGAATATTGGGAGTGTAAGCTGTGGAATCTTCGTAATTCCAAAATCTTAAACGACTGTTTGTTGTATGAGCATTCACTAATGGATTCCCATGCTCATCCTTCCCTGTCACAATCGTATTATGATTGTACCGGCCATCTCCTTCAAAGTCATAACAAATAATATCCCCGATCATTAATTGGGCAGGATTCTTCACTTCCTTCGTCCAGGAAGCCGCCTTTAACATCAGCATAAAAGCATGTGCCACTGTCCAGCTAAAGCTCCAATTACTTTTCCCTTCAATCCACCAACCTTTTGAACGATTAGGCTTACCCCACATTGGTAAACCACCTGCATATAAGCATTGAGATATATAATTCGTACAATCATCCGTAAATTGTGGATAGTTGGGGTTAAAGGAATTCCACCATCTTTCTGCATATTGCACAGCCTTCAACCGATTATAAGCAATCTTTACGCGTGGTGAAGTCAAATCTAAATTCTGAAGGAGCTCTGGTTCCAGTACTTCATGCTTGATGCTTAATTCCTGATCATATAAAAGCTCCATTCCTTTAAAAGAAGCTTTGCGTAATTCCACTTCTTCCTCCAAATAAAATTGTGTTCCCTGCTTAATCACAAACTTCCAGTGTATATCATAAATGGCATCTATCACTTCTGCCCGCTCGACCCTTTTTTTCACTTGCCCCTTAGCCATTACTTTTACGATTTCTCCCTCACGCTTTAGTAATCCATCCCTCTTTTTCAACAGGCTTTCCATTTTATCTTTCTTATCCACAGATGAATTTTCGCTAAGTTTTTGTATTCTTTCCTCGACCAATTTTTGCAATTTCTCTTTTATCAATTCATTCACACTCCTTTATAAAAAGTATGATGAATGTATAAAATCCATACAAAAACCGGAGTAAAAAAGTTACTCCGGTAAAATAAGGCGATCGATTGCTCCTTTTATTTCATCCACTACTATCTGATCGTCCTCTTTTGTTAGACAATCCGTTAAAATATCTTTTGCTTCCTGTCCACCTATTTTCCCAATTGCCCATGCTGCTGTAGCTCTGATAACAGGCCTAGGTTCCTTCTGCAGCAATTCTTTTATAGAACCAATACTATCTTGGTCCTTAAAGTGTGCGAGCGCCATAATAGCATTTCTTTGAATTGGCATCTTTCCACGCCATGAACCTGAAACACTGCCAAACTTCTCTTTAAATTGGCGATTGCTTAATGTTAACATGGCCTCAAGCTGAGGTTTAGCCAATTCAGGATTCGGCTCACATTCAGGATGAATATGAAAGTCTATACGGCGATTATATGGACAGGATGTCTGACAGGAATCACATCCATACACCCGGTTGCCCATTTTATCTCTGAATTCATAAGGAATTATGTCCTTCGTTTGAGTCAAAAAAGATATACATTTCTTAGCATTAATTTGTCCGCCCTGAACTAAAGCTCCGGTAGGACAGGCATCCAGACATTTTGTACACGTTCCGCACAAGTCCTCCATTGGCGTATCTGATGGTAAAGGAATATTTGTAATGATTTCACCCAGATACATATACGACCCAAATTCCTCATTTAAAATAGAGCAATTTTTCCCGCTCCAACCAATACCAGCCCGCTCTGCTACAGCGCGATCCACTAATTCTCCAGTATCAACCATTGAGGATACGAGGGAGTTCGGCACCCGCTCTAAAATAAATGCTTCAAGCTTAGCCAATCTATTCTTTACTACGTAATGATAATCCATCCCCCATGAGGAACGGCTAAAAATACCACGCCTGTCGCCTGCTTTACTTTTAGGTGCATTCTTGAGTTTGGAAGGATAAGCTACGGCAATCGCTATAATTGATTGAGCTTCAGGCATTAGCCTTCTTGGATCGGTCCGTTTATCCAAATCTGCTTCTTCAAAACCTGATGCAAAATTAAGATTCTGTTGGTCAATCAGCCGTTTCTTTAACACCTGGAAAGGATCAGCTGATGTAAATCCTATTTTATCAATCCCGATTGTCTTGCTGTATTCAATGATTTCATCCTTAAGGATACGAAAATCCATCTTAGCCTCTCCTTTCTAGGAAATATGTATAACTCTCGTATTTATGGTAAACTATATCCAATCATTTTTGGAGGTGTAAATTTATGCAAATTCATGTAGATCGCCAATTGTTTGAAAGGGCCGGCGATATAAAATTCGGTATTATCTCCCATCAAAAGATAGTTGCAGATGTTATACCTTCCATGCTGGTAGGACGCCTTCAGCTCTTTATCGAACATTTACATACTGAACTGGAAAGTAAACCCTTGAATGCATACGAAGGGATTGTATCATGGAGGAAAGTATTTAAACAAACAGGAAGCGATCCTTCCCGCTATCGCCCTTCTGTGGAATCATTATTTCGTCGCGTCAAAAAAGAAGCGTATACGCCATCAGGCAATTCAGCGATCGCTCTTAATAATTTTTTCTCCTTGCAATATACATGCCCATTGGGAATATACGATTTAGCAAACGTGAAAGGTGATGTAGCGTTCCGAATCGGTACACTTGAGGATTCATATGAAGGTTTAAATGGCCGTGTAAACAAATTGGAGGGGATTATCAGTTCTTTTGATCAGACAGGTCCATTTGGCAGCCCTTATGTAGATTCTGTACGCACCAGTGTAAATGAGCATACTTCAAAGGCATTGCAAGTCATTTATTTTTATCCTGAAATGACTAATGAACATGCACAGCAAATCCTGCAGGCGATATCCAAAATGTTTATCCAAGTCCATGGCGGAGAGTCTACCATCCATCTATTAAATCAAAAACAAAATACTATCAAAATATAAAAAACGCAATGCTTCGTACTCCAAGGTTACGAAACACTGCGTTGTTAATGGGTTGAAAGAGCGGGTGAAGGGAATCGAACCCTCATCATCAGCTTGGAAGGCTGAGGTTTTACCACTAAACTACACCCGCAAAGATGATAAATCTTATACTAGCAGAAAGTTTATCTCATTTCAACCTTTTTTCGACAAAAACCGCAAAAAAAATCCAATAAATAAACAGGCATCATTAGAAGGAACAGATGCCTGTCTCATCTTATTCTTTTAAACTACGATTTCTCTTAGCCTCATGTTTCGCATAGTTCACTAAGCAAAATGCAGATTCAACGACACTTAATTTTTCCACTTCACGATATAATGACCAAATCTTTGTCGCAGTTCGGTAATTGTTCTTTTCCAATATATAATTGCTTTTTCTTAAATAACCATGAACCTTGTTTAATCTCTTCGCTTTAAATCCTCTTTTTAACACTGCTAGCCAGAGGGCAAAATCTTCAGGTATATTTCGATTGTTAGTCAATCGGATCTTACCGACCTGATATAGGTCAATCATGACAGTCGAAGTGCCAATTGTTGTTGTATTTCTTAATAGGTCTTGATATGTAAGTTGATTAGGCATCTCGATAACAGGCTCATAAGCTTGGTTCCCCTCATCAATAAATTGATAATCCGTGTAACTAAATGCCAAGTTATGCGCTTCCATAAATTCAAGCTGTTTTTCCAATTTATTCGTTGCCCACAGATCATCGCTGTTAAGAAAGGCGATATAATGACCTTTAGCTGCCTGAATAGCCATGTTTCTGGCTTCTCCCGGCCCTACATTCTCCTGCAGGGTAATTAATTTTATTCTGGAATCTGCCATCAAGTACTCCCTTATTATACTCCTGCTATGATCAGTAGAGGCATCATCAACAATAATTAATTCCCAATTCTCATAGGTTTGCTTTTTAACTGACTCAATGGTTTGACGAATAAATACCTCTGAATTATAGCTTGGCATAATAATGGATACTAATGTCTTAAATGGAATACTGCTTCTCATGATCTCCCTCACACTCCTAAAGCATTCATACTCTGATGAAATAAATCTCCTAAAGATAAATTATATAAATATAATATTATGTATCCATTTGATTAACCGATTAAACACTTTTAAGAAAGTGATTTTCAGACTATTTAAAAGTTTTTCATAAGTAATATTTACTATAATATCTTATATGGATTATCATGGAAGAATAAGTGTGGAAGGGAAGTGTCTTTCATTGAAGATGATTATTCAATCATTGGTTGTTTCCCTTATTATTCATTTAATCTATATAGGAGGATTGCTCCTAGCAGGCTATATAAAAACGAGGAATTATATACCTGATCTTGATCATAAATGGGAGAACGTTAAACTCCTTCAGAATGACGTTGCTTTTGGAATATCTGTCTCTCCTCTGACTTTCCTAGTTAGCTTCTTCGGAGTTGCTATAATTTACAGTTTACTATCCAGTGCCTATAAGAAAATGATTAATTGAAAGATATCGATATGGAAAAAGAAACAAGCTAGAGAAACCTAGGTTATCACGCTCTTCTTGTAAAAATGAAAAAGATGACTGGTTTCCCAGCCATCCTGTTATATGAATTCCTTACACTTTTGTAGATATTCTTTTTTGCGGTTTAGCCAATAAAATAAAGGATGCAAGCAAAAGCATGACAATTATCAATGAAAGAAGAGTACTTCCTGTAAACCCAAGAACAATATATCCTACCATGGCAATACCTGCACTGATTAAAGCATACGGAATTTGTGTCATCACATGATCGATATGATTGGCACAGGCACCCGTGGAAGAAAGAATGGTTGTATCAGATATAGGGGAACAATGGTCACCAAATACCGCACCTGCCAAAACAGCTGCCATAGCTGGTAGTATCATTGTAATATCTGTCGCTGCAGTGATT
>JAZUQD010000390.1:0-2252 GCA_045605505.1 Pradoshia sp. | reverse complement strand
TTTCATGGCACACCTCCGATATACTTATTATACCATATATCGCCAAATATCGCTACATAAAAATGAATAAAATTTGACAAAAAAATACAGGCTTTCCAAGGCCTGCAAGGATTTTTATCTTATTCAAGTGTCAAACTACCGGGAGCCAGACTGGGAAACAAACAATGGATTTTAATAAAAATGCTGCAGCTTTTGGGCATTATAGCAGTGATTATAGCAGGATGTTCCCTGGAAAGCTATGTAAATCCCATGATACTTAAAAAAATTTTAAAAAATTTTTAACTTTGTGCATTGATTTTGTAACAAAATCCCATCTTTGACAGTAGTAAAAAGGTAAAAACCTCACAGACAGCGTAAATACGCCGTTTGCGAGGTTTCTCTTTTTTAAAAGTATGTGGTAATATTTACTTCTTTTTAGTCTGATTCAAAATTTTTCTCATATTCTTCTGAGAAGTTATCTGATAGTCTGTTCTAAAGCCAAAAGCATCATGAAGAGCATCCGTGATATCGGTGCGGGTATATGTTGGAATATAACCTTCACCAGGTGCAATCATCATATCCATTGAGCGTATTGTTTCTATTAGTTGTTCACAGGTGTATTTTTCGTTTAGTTTCTGCTCAAGAATTCTGTATATAACAAGTGCTGTAAAACAGGTGGTGAAATGAGCTGTGATTCTGTCTTTTCTGGACAGATATACAGGTCTTGCCTTAAACTCTGTTTTCATGATTCTGAAGCATTCTTCAATTTCCCATCGTTTCTGATTTATTTTTATAATGCTTGATACATCATACTCGAGGTTAGTACAGACAGCGTAGAGTCCATCGTATTTTTCTTCGTTATCAATCTGTTCCTGATTTAATGAGGTAATAGTTTTACTGGCAACTTCGCCATCGGAAGTGCAGTGTCCCTGTTCAATGAATCGTTTTGGATCATTAGCTCTGTTTTTGGTAAGCTTCGACGGTGATTCCACGATTTTTTTTGCTCTTTCTATCTGTCGATCCCTTATAATTCGCTGGTAATTACGATATTTGAGGGAATAGGTAACGATAAGATGCTGCTCAAGGTTATTCTCATTCATCCATCTATCCTTATAAAAAATCTTGTCGTAATCCGTCTCTTCATCCAGTTCGCTTAACTTATATTTTTTGTTACTTCCGGGAAGATACCAGCCGTCATCCTCAAGGCAGAAATCCCGTAAAAATCCTTTTAATTTTTTAATAGGCTGCGTTGTGACAAAACCTCTGCCTTGAATACTGTTGAACTTTCTATTAGCGGTAGATGAAAGTCCTGCATCAGTACATACAATAAAATCAGAGGTACCAAAGTCTTTAATAATCTTTTGCTCAAGTGGAGACATAGAAGGCTGTTCATTCTGGCTGCCATCAAAAAGAGAGAAGGCAAGAGGAATCCCGTCGGCATCCATAAACATACCCATCTGAATGATAGGATTAGGACGGTGCTCTTTAGAAACACCATACTTTCTGAATTCATCTTCGTCTTCGATTTCAAAGTAGTAGTTCGTGCAGTCGTAATAAAGGACTTCTTTTTTTCGATTGATTGCATTCTGAGAATTCTTATACAACTCTGCCTGAAAGAAATCATTCTCCTTAGCGATAACTTCAAGAGCTCTGTATACCTGGTGCAATTCGCATTTAGGCTGCTCAAGAAATCCCTGTGCACTTTCGAGAGAAGAAAGCTTGGATCCCGGAGCAATGATTCTTGAATAAACAAGCATGGAAAGGATGTCATTCAGATCATAATCGAATTTATATTTCTTGGAAATGGAATCACAAATTTGATGAATTCCAAGAGAATAGTAGATATCCTGTAGAAAAAGATATCCGGCATTGCAAGAACGACGAATGTTTTTATCAATGAGAGCAGAGGATGAATATCGCATAATGATGTCTTGTTTATGCGATTTTTCTTCTGCTGTACGTTTGGCAGCGTAATCTTTAGCCCAGTCTAATGGGTCCATATCTCCACAAATCTTTTTTATTTCTTCATGCGTTCCGATTTTTTCAACTGTTTTTGTTGTTGTTTTATTTCCAACCCTTACCGATTTGCTTAGGTAGTAGATGATAGTGTTTTTAGATTTTGAAATGCTGACTTTCATGGCACACCTCCGATATACTTATTATACCATATATCGCCAAATATCGCTACATAAAAATGAATAAAATTTGACAAAAAAATACAGGCTTTCCAAGGCCTGCAAGGATTTTTATCTTATTCAAGTGTCAAACTACCG
>JAZUQD010000389.1:0-13101 GCA_045605505.1 Pradoshia sp. | reverse complement strand
TTTCTTTAGTTAGTACACATAAGATGCACCAACAATCACGAGTAAAATGAACAGAACTACGATGAAAGCAAATCCCCCATCAAATCCTTGACTCATGATCACACCTCCTTTTGAGCTGCTACCGTATCTTATTCAAATTATGTAAAAAGGAATGGGCCTTTTACTTAGTTACTTGATTTTTTCTAATTGATTCTAATTCATTTCGAAGTCATTTTAAATTGCTTGATTTTCCATTTATTCATCATCTCGATTCATAGCAATTGTTATAATTGTCAAACAATATTTAGGCTTATTCTTTTTTTAACACTCGTTTTATGTTATAGTTAGGCTTGTCATGAAAAACTTGTATATTTTGGCAACACGCTAAAAGGAGTGTAGTGGATGAAGAAATGGCTAGTTACGTTGGCATCAGCGACTTTACTTATCAGTCTGGCTGCCTGCAACAACGAATCGGATGAAGCAGTAGTTGAAACTAAAGCGGGAAATGTTACTAAAGAGGAACTTTATGAACAATTAAAAGATCAATACGGGGATCAAGCAGTAAAAGAACTCGTATATAAAAAAGTTCTCTCTGATAAATATAAAGTAACAGATAAAGAAGTGAATGCACAGGTTGATGAAACCAAAGAAAGCCTCGGCGAAAACTTCGAAGCAGCATTGGCACAGTCTGGCTTTAAAGATGAAGAAGCTTTTAAAGAATCTGTAAAATTCAACCTTTTACAGGAAAAAGCAGCTCTTGATTCCATTGATGTAACAGATAAAGAACTTAAAGATTATTATAATAATAAATATAAAATCGATTTAAAAGCTCGCCATATTCTTGTTGCGGATGAAGAAACTGCAAAAGAAGTTAAGGCTAAACTTGATAAAGGCGAAAAATTCGAGGACTTAGCAAAGAAATATTCAACAGATACAGCTAACAAGGATAAAGGTGGAGATCTTGGCTGGTTCGGCGTTGGACAAATGGTAACTGCCTTTGAAGATGCTGCTTATGGTCTTGAAGTTAACAAAATATCAGATCCTGTCCAAACTGAGCATGGATTCCATATCATTCAGGTAACAGAGAAAAAGGAAAATGATAATCCTTCCTTTGAAAAATCAAAAGACGAAGTAACTAGAAATGTTAAACTAGCTAAAGTCGATTCTGCAAAAGCTCAAGAAGCCATTCAAAAAGTGATTGATGCTGCAGATATTGAAGTAAAAGATAAAGATTTAAAAGATGCGTTTGAATCTTAAAAAAAAACCTCGACCGTTTTGGTCGAGGTTTTTATTGTGCCATTGCTTTTTTCTTTTTTTCTTCTTCCATTCTTTCTATATAAATATTTCCCTCTTGTTCAATATAGGATTCATCTACTTTTTGTTCTTCCCTGATTGATTTGATAGTCATAAAGGCACTTAAAAAGATTCCAGCTGTGATCAGCCCAATAAATAATGACAAGCTTGTCTACTCCCTCCTTACGGATTCAACATCCTTTTTTAAAACTATATGCTTATAAAAAAGAAATATGCTTTCCGTTAAACAGAAAGCATATTTTCATAAAGAAATTAATTTATATTGGGTTTATAAAGGCTCCTATTATCAAGCGGGAATATACGCTCTGTAAATTCTCCTGGTTTTACCCGATCAAGCGCACGATCCATCATGTTCATCTTTGCATCCAGATTATCAATATAATGCAAAATCTCTGCCTCTTTGACTAATGGCGGTTTTGGACTGCCCCACTCCGCTTTTCCATGGTGACTCAAAACAATATGCTGAAGGATAAGAACTTCCTCACCATGAATATTTAATTCATCGGCTACCTTCCCAATTTCATTCACCATAATGGAAATATGGCCAAGCAGGTTACCTTCAACCGTATATGTAGTTGCAATCGGTCCAGAAAGTTCCTTAACTTTCCCTAAATCATGAAGAATAACGCCTGCATATAATAAATCTTTGTTCAATGTTGGATACAGTTCAGCAATTGATTTAGCTAAATTCAGCATGGATACTACATGGTATGCCAGCCCTGAAAAGAATTCATGATGATTTTTCGTGGCAGCAGGATATTCTAAAAACTCATTTAAATATTTTTTAACCAAATGTCTCGTTATACGTTGGATATTAGGATTCGTCATTTCGAATATATATTTTGTAATCGTATCAGACATTTCATCTTTACCTAGAGGAGCCGTTGGCAATAAATCCGCAATATTAACCAACTCATTATCGTACTTCAAACGGATGGAACGAATTCGCAGCTGCAGCTTCCCTTTGTAATTTTGCACATCACCTGTTACACGTACAATAGCTTCCGGTACATATAGTTGCTCATCCTCAGGTTTTACATCCCAAAGCTTTGCTTCTATTTCTCCGCTTTTATCCTGGAATATTAATGATAAAAAAGGCTTACCGTTACTCGCTGTCCCTTTTATGGCATTCTTTATGAATAGATGAAGATCAATCGTATCTCCAACTTCATGATGGGCAATTCCCTTCATGTATATCCCTCCCCGGTCAATTCCATTTTTATTATATCATGCAAACCAAAATTATTAGCTTAAAATTATCTTGTTAATTGGATAACATCCTGCTTATCAAACATAGCTGCTATATGATCATGGCAGGTGAAAAAGAGAATCTGATTCCCCTCTTTACTAATATGCTTTAACAGAGATATCATTCGCTCTGATCGCTTATCATCAAAATTAACAAACGTATCATCCATGATAAGCGGCCATTCTTTCCTTCCATCAATAGTTCCAGCTAAAGCAAGTCTTATGGAAACATAGGTAAGTTCAGCTGTCCCTCTGCTCAATGTTTTAGAGTTGACCTGCATTCCATTATGGTCCAATAATGAAAGTCCCTGTCCATCTTCCGAAAATAGGATTTTCACATATCTTCCATTTGTTAGATTACGTAAATACTCATTGGCCCTTTCAATAATTGCCGGCAATTTTTCTTCCTTATACGATTTTATCGATTCAGCTAAAGCACCCTTCGTAATACTTAAAGTTGTCCATTTTTTAGCCAATAGCTGGAATTCTTGTTTGATTATTTGATGGTTGTGAAGCAACTCCTCGACAGTCCCATCTTCTTCAAGCCTTGTAATCTCATATTTCACCTCAGCCACTCTTTTTCTTAAGCGGTTTAATGCGGCCTCATAGCTATCGAGCTCTCTCTCTTTCTCTACTATTCTTTCCTTTAAAACCAATTCTGTAATAGTATGATATAGATTAAGATCCGAATAGTTTCCCAGCTGCCCTATCAATTGTCTCTTCACAGAGCTCAGCTGATTTCGTTCCGCAGAATCTCTCCCACGCTGATAGAACTCTTCCACATGATGGCACTCTGCTTCCTGAAGTAACTGTTGCTTTTCTTGATTAAGCTGTATGCAAATGTCCTGAAGCGGTTTAATTTCCTCCTCAAGCTCTTCTATTTTTTCGCCAAGTGTATTTTTTTTCCTATAGGCTAATTCATTTTCCTTATACTTTTGAATAATAGAGCGGTTTATTTGCTCAATGCTTTGGTTGATCGCCACACCAAATTCCTCTGCAAGCTTTTGAATATATCGGATATACTCAACCTTTTTCTCTTTATTATAAGAAAGCAATGAAGATAACTTGTTCTTCTCCAAGATCAGATTTTTAATCTGTTCAATTCGCTCGAAAGCATCAGAAAGCATGGTACGGGAGACATCATCAGGCAGTGACCATTCATTTCCAAGGGATATCAATTTTTTCTCACAAACAGCCAACTCTTTTTCCCATTCCTCAAATGCATCAATTAAACTGTCAAATATCGCTTCCTGTTGCTCTTTACGCAGTGATTCCAGCTTGCACCTTTCTCTATTTTCCGTATCCTCTTCAAGGAGTTTTTGCTGCATTCTGTAGCTTTGTTCATCTACACTTATCACAGATGATTCTTTTATTAGTTTCTCATAGTATGCAATTTCTTTGTTTAATTCCTCTGATTGCAGCTGATTGCCGTTCATGGAATTCATAAATATAAGAAGAACGGTACTGACAACTGCCACTATTATTCCAATCCCAATTGGCAGTTGTCCCCCTATAACGAGTAAAAGAATCGCCATTATGATAGCGAATAGGAAAGAGCCAAAGATAACTGTCTGTTTTTTCTTACCCTTTTGCTCGGATTTCAAAGCTTGGTCCCGTCGTTGTTTTAAACGTTTAATGACTTCCTTTGCCGATTTTTCTTCCTGAGCTGCCTGATCAACATAATTAAACTGTTCTACTGTTTTTTTCAATCGTTCTCTTTCATAGTCAGGCAGTAATTTTTTCTCATAAATATCTATGATTTGTTCAATTTGTTCTAATTTTACCCGTTCTTTTTCAAGTTGTGTATCTAGCTCCATCTTCTTCTTGATAAGTGTGTGCTTCTCTAATTCAAGCTGTTTAATTTCTTCTTTGCGAAAGATACTTGTATCAAAGCCTTCAATCACTTTTGGAGTAAATTGTGTGTGCAATTCTCCCTGCAGTTTTATGATTTTATCCTCTATATGCTTCCAATCAATTGATTGGGTCTGAATCTCCTCGTTTAAGACATTCAATTTATCACAGTAAAGCTCAGCTTGTCGTACCCTTTCAGCACTTGCCAGCCACTGTTCATTGACTTCTAGATCATCCTTTTCATCCTGGAGGTCTTTTAGTTTATTTAACTGAGTCTTTACTAATGTTTCTTTTGCCGTCCTCTCAGCTTCTATTTTTTCCATACGTCCCATCCCATTTACCGGGAAAGGAGACACGTTCAATTCATCAAGACGGGCGTCAATAGCAGCCAGCTCTTGAATGCTTGGCAACAGCCTCTGCCAATCTTTTAAATGAATTAATTGGGCTTTATTTTGATCTATTTTTTCTTGATAACTAGATATATCTTCAATTAATTTCCTTTTTTTATCCAAAAACGTATTATAGCTTTTCTCTTTCTCTCTTGCTTTCTGAATGGCAAGGGAGCTTTGTTTCAATTCTGAAAGCTTTTGATTTATAAGTGGTTTTTTTCCTCCCGGCTTAAACAGGCTATCCATTTGTTTTTGCAGGCCCGCTTCCATATCCCAAAGTTTCTCACTACCGCTCATACCTGCAAAAAAGAGATATTTCCCCAATTGATCCTCTTCCAACCGATAAATGTCCTGCAGACCGTCTAAATTAAAGGAATATATGGATTCGTAAAATTCTCGGTCTACTCCTTTTAACCACTCTTTTATTCTCTCTTCTCCGCCAACTTTCCCGAACTTGTCATAAACCTGACAATCTGTCCCCTGATGCCCTTTAACTCTTTCAATTTTTATTTCACCGATTTCAGGAAGCTCCATGACCAGCATCCCGCCATATCGGCTGCCTCCTGTTGGTTCATAAGTGGAGGTTGTTTGATTTTTTGCCGGGAAACCAAATAGCATCGCATGGATAAAGGAGAAAATAGTAGATTTACCCGCTTCATTTTCTCCAAAGAAAATATTTATATTTGAAGTTAAATCAAGTTGGTAGTCTACAAATTTACCAAATCCGTATATATGTATTTTTTTTATAATCAAAGCATGTTCTCCTCATTTCAACGATTTAAACGCTTTACTAATTCTAACGTTGCCTCGTCCAAAATTTGCTGCCACTCACTTTCCTCCCATGATTCCAGGTACTTTCTGGCCGTAGAATGAGTAAAGAGAGCTTCTCCATATTGTTTATATTGTTCAGAATTCATATTGGCAGTGTTCCTCAAAAGCTCGTCCATAAATGTTTCAGACACCCTGCCATTCCCACTTGTATAATGTGGCGGAACCAATGTACAGGAGTGAATCCATACAAATGGCTCATTCAGTTCCTCCTCATCCTGAATACCTTCCAGTAAACTGTCCATATCTACGTAAAGCCATTCTTGACTGGAATCGACTGTGGAAGCATCAATGACCATATTCAACAGAATATACTTATCCGGCTCATAAGCCTCTTCTTTTGCTCTTTCCAGACATGCTATAAGTTCATCTACTGATAGTATATGACTTGCATCTATTGTTTCTGTTTTCCATTCCATTGTCGATACTGGTACAAACTCTAAAGAAGTATTTGATTCTGACAAAGAAACCATATAGAAGCCTTTTTCACCTGTTTCTTTTTTATTCCTGCCCTGAAGGCATCCTGGATAAATAGCCGGCGGGTCATGGAGGATCTCCATCCTTTTGTGAATATGCCCAAGGGCCCAATAATCAAATTGTTTACTGAGTAGCTCACTTCTCGAAAAAGGTGCATAGTTTCCATGGGCACTCTCTCCATCTAAATTTCCGTGCAAGATCCCAATATGATAATCACCTGTGCCCGTATGTTTATACTCCTGAATGACCCGCTCATGAATATGACGTTTATCGTAGCTGAAACCATACAAACTCACGGTGGTTCCATCATCTTCTTTGATAAATTGTTTAACTTCTACTTCATGTCCATAAACATAAACATTTGGAGGTAAGCTAATATCAAAAAAATTACCATTTATATAATCATGGTTTCCATGAATCAGATAGACAGGGATAGAATGGTGATTTAATCGTTCCATTTCAGACTTGAATTTTAATTGTGCCTTCAAGTTCCGATCTTCATGATCATAAATATCTCCAGCAAAAATAACAAAATCAATTCTTTCCTGAATCGCCTTGTCCACAAGCTTTGTTAAGGCCATATATCCACTGTTTTTTATTTGATCATAAATGGCACCATGCATATGTTGAAACCCTGTAAAGACGCTGCCTAAATGCAGGTCTGCTGCGTGTATAAATTTTACACCTCGCACTGTACCACACTCCTTCCATGCCATTTTACTACAAACAATTATTCAATTTACCTTTTTCTAATTAAAAAACTCAATTTCAATCATCTTGTTATGGACTAAACTTATTTATTGCTACTCTCTCTAATCAGCCGGGAGAAGTACTGGAGTCTCTGCAAGGTGAGCTGACCGCTAAGAAACATAAAAAAACTCACTCCCGAGATCGGAAGCGAGCAAATATCATTTTATTTATTGCTGTTTGTCAAATCGAGTGCTTTTTTAATATCTTTAAATGAACTAGTATTTCCATACAATAATACTCCGCCTTTATAGACTTTGGCTCCAATATAGGCTAATAAACCTATCGTCACAAGCAGAATGCCAACACTTATGGCAATTTCAATATTAGAGATTTCAAGCATTCCGATTCGCATAAACATAAGCATAGGCGAAAAGAATGGGATATAGGAAGTAACCGTTATAAATTTTGCTTCCGGATTAGTAAGCCCCATCATGGCAAGCATAAATCCGAGAATTACCAACATAGTCATTGGCATAATCATCTGTTGTAAATCTTCAATCTTACTTACTAAAGAGCCAAGGCAGGCTGCCATCGTTGCATACAGTAAATAGCCTAAGAAGGTAAATAAAATCGCATAAACAATTGTTTTTGCTTTCATATTATCAAACCCAAAAGCTTCGAAGATTTCTCCCATCCCACTGCTATTGTTTTTAAACGAAAAATAGCCAACTATCACAAATATGGCAAGCTGAGTTAATGTCAAAAGTGCAATACCGGTTATTTTCGCAAACATTTGCTGAATGGGTGACACACTCGATATTAAAATTTCCATGACTCGGGAGGATTTCTCAATAGCCACTTCATTGGCGATCATACTGGCATATACAACTACGGAGAAATAAATCACAAATATCATAACATAGACAAGACCCCGGGCCTGATCCAGCTCTTCTTCCGATTTTGCCTGATCATTCAATGGGACAACTTCAAACGAAACAGGTTTGTATATAGCTGCCAGCTGTTCATCCGTAATATTAACCTTCTTTGTTAACACACTTGTTTGAATCTGCTGCAAAGCATTTTGGATTTCAGTACTTTCATTCGAATTGGCTATGGATTGGGCCTTATAAACACCTATCGGAACATCATCCTGTTCCCTCAGCAATAAATATCCTTCCAGTTCCCCTTCTTCTTCAGCTTTCTTTGCGGTAGCTTCTGTTTTATATGCTTCTAGTCTTAATTCACTTCCACCGCCCTTAAGCTGATTTTCTAACGCAGAATAAAAACTTCCTGATTCTTCTACTACCCCAATCGTTGTCTCACTTTTGTCGAACATACCAACGATTCGATCTAGGTTCATAAAGGCTAGGACCATTACTAATATAATGGCTGTTGATACGATAAAAGACCTACTTTTAACCTTTGAAATATACGTTTGAAACGTCATTATCCAAAACTTATTCATATTGAGCACCAACCTTTTCAATGAAAATATCCTTCAAGGATGGTTCTTCCAATTCAAATTTACGTATAAAGCCGTGTTTGACTGTGTCCTGTAATATCAACTCGGCATCCTTCTCATTGGTAATTTGCAAATGGATGCCTTCTGTTACTTCTGTTGCTTTTGTGACACCAGGATAATTATTCAGGAAATCCAGCGCAAAATCAGCATGGATGACAATATTCTTTTTACCAAAGGAACGTTTTATATCCTTTAGTGACCCCTTAACAATTGCCTGCCCATTTTGAAGTATACAGAGCTGTTCACATAATTCTTCTACGTGTTCCATTCGGTGGCTGGAAAATACGATCGTCGTTCCTTCTCTTCTTAAATCATGTACAGCTTTCTTTAATACTTCTACATTCACAGGATCTAACCCGCTAAAAGGTTCATCTAAAATTAATAATTCAGGCTTATGTATAACGGACGCAATAAACTGTATTTTTTGCTGATTCCCTTTAGAAAGATCGCCAACCTTCTTATCGTAATACTGCGGGACATTAAAACGATCCAGCCAATCTTTTGCCTCTTTTATGGCATCAGATCTGCTCATTCCTCGTAAACGAGCCAAATAAATTAATTGTTCACCTGTTTTAATCTTTGGGTACAATCCCCGCTCTTCAGGCAGATACCCAATCGTTGCGCTTGTAGAATAATCAATTTTCTTTCCCTTCCAACTGATACTCCCTTCTGTTGGATCCAACAAACCGAGAATCATTCGGAAAGTTGTTGTTTTACCGGCTCCATTTGCTCCGAGCATCCCAAACATCGTACCCTCCGGCACATCAAGAGACAGATTATTCACTGCTGTAAATTTACCGAATCTTTTACTCACATTAGTTACCGACAAAGACAAAAAAGATTCCCCCCTTTTTCAATATCTATATTTATTCTAATACACACCGCTCTGTAATTGAAAGGTAATTCTAAACTTTACAAATTTTTACTTTATATGCGAAAATAAAATCATCTGATAGATCAGTGTAAATATAGGAGGTATAGAGATGAAAACCTATAAATTAACCGTATTTGAGACAAATGGTGAAAAGATATTGGAAGAATCAATTCAGGCAGAGAATGACGATTTGGCCAAAGAAATGGGACAACGGCTGCTGGATGAAAAAGGATATGAAGAAAAGACACATCGATTCACCTCACCGCTTGGCAAGCTTATATTATTTCATAGATAGAAATAAGGTCTGTACAATCCTTGCTATGACTCAGGAATTGCACAGACCTTCTTATTTTATTTCCCTTTAAAATTTGGTTTTCTTTTTTCTATGAACGCTTGAATGCCTTCTGCATGATCTTCCGTTTGCCTCATCACAAACTGTGAATGTTTTTCCAACTCCAACATCTTTAATAATTTAGGACGGTTTGTTTCTGCCAGTATTTTTTTCGTACGAATCATGGATAGGATTGGCTTTGCTTGCCATTCTTCCACTTTTCTCCGTATCTCATCTTCAAGATTATCCTGCGCTACCACATCAACCAAGCCAATTTCTGATGCCTGCTCAGCATTCATTACACTGCCTTCCCAGATTACTTCTTGGGCTCTTAATTCTCCAAGCCTTCGTTCTAGGAAAAAATGTCCTCCGCCATCAGGAATCAAGCCAATCCCAATAAAATTCATGGCTAATTTACTCTTCTGCTCCGCAATAATGCAATCGGTCGCTAAGGCAAGACTGAATCCAAGTCCCGCTGCTGCCCCGTGAACTGCTGCAATGGTTAACTTAGGCATCGTGTACATAGCCATGGCTAGTTCATTAATACAATCCATTATTCCATAAAAGTCTTTTTCATTGCCCAAATTAAACATCGATTTAATATCGCCGCCTGAGCAAAATCCGTTCCCATTTCCTTTAAGAATAATAATTGTAATTTCTTCATCAAGACTCAAGGCTTTCAATTCTTTGTTTAATTCCACGAGCATCTCTTTATTAAGAGCATTCAATACTTCAGGACGGTTTAGTGATACTGTAGCGACAGTGCCTTCCTTTTGCACAACTACGCTCTTGATAACAGAGGCAGGTTTCACGGGCAAAAACCCCTTTCAAATTTGATATATTTTTATTATAAATGTTTTTGTAAGCGTTTTAATACTAAAAAGTGTAATTATTTAGATTTTTTTGTCTATCAAACAGAAAAAACAACCGAGTTTCTCTCCAAATTGGACAACTCGGTTGTTTATTTATCGCAATAACAGTTCTTTTAAGAATTCTATTTTTTTATTTGTATAATGTTCATAACCCTCATTATAGGATTTAGGATCTTTTGGATTGGCGAAGTGAGTAATTTTCCCAGTCTCAGGATCTATAAATTTGCTGGCCGCTCCACATCCAAGTCCTAAGATTGTCTGCTGTTCCTCCATGATTAGTATATTATATAGACTCTCCATTCCAGGTAAAGCATACCCGACATTCTCAAGGTTACCTAAAATATTCTTTTGTCTATATAAATAGTATGGATGATATCCATGGGCTGCTGTCCATTTTTCAGCTTCATTCATCATTTGTTCCACTTCTGTACGGTCCGCCACTTTATAGCGCATTTTATTTCTCGTCATCTCAGAAGCCCGCTTGAAGGATAATGTATGGACAGTCAATGATTCAGGCATTAGTTTTTCTGTTTCATCCAAGCTATTCTTCAATTCTGCAACACCTTCACCTGGCAACCCAATAATTAAATCCATATTCACATTATTCATACCGGCTTCTTTTGCCATCTTATATTTCTCGATTGTTTCTTCCACTGTGTGATGTCGCCCAATTGCCTTCAATGTTTCTTGTGTATAAGACTGTGGATTAATACTGATTCGATCAATATTCCATTTTTTAAGGACCTTCAATTTTTCCGGTGTAATGGTATCAGGACGGCCCGCTTCCACCGTTATTTCCCGCACTTTGGACACATCTGGAAATGATTCATATAATTCTTCATAAAGCATGTCCATTTCTTCAGCTGAAATACTTGTCGGTGTCCCGCCGCCAAAATAGATGGTTGTGATCTTCACGTTATTATCCTTCAGCCATTTACCGATTTCTCGCATTTCGTAATGAAGCCCTCCAAGGAATGAAGTCACATTTCCCTGACGCCCATTAATGGCATAGGCAGGAAACGTACAATATGCACATTTAGTAGGGCAGAAAGGAATTCCTATATAAATGCTTACTTCCCTTTTCAAATCATATAAATCAGGAAGGACATCTAATTGACGGGCAGCAATTTCTTCCAACAAATCTAATTTTTCATTTGAAATCGAATAAGAATTACGCAGCTCTCTTTTTGCAACAGACGCATCTATCTCTCTTTTTACATATTGATGCCATAATTTAGTCGGTCGAATACCGGTTAACAATCCCCATTTTTGAATGATTCCCGTTTGTTGCTCAAGCACTTTCAGAAATACATAGGAGAATGAATGCTTTCGTTGCTTGAAAACTGCCTTTTCATCAGTAGGATCTATGACCTCTCTATTAAATGTGGACTCATACACATTATTGTTTGAAAAATCCTCTAATTCTGCTTTTGTATATAATGTATGATCAATGATTTCTTGATTTAACGTAATCGTTAGATCTGACGGTGTTTTATTATCGATGAGTAAAGTTGCTTCTTCAAAAAATAAGTCCGCAATCAAAGACAAAGGTCGATAAAGCCTTTCATCTGCAATGCCATTTATTAAAATACGCATGCCTATCCCCTTTTCAAAATTCAATACATATCAGTTTACTAAAACATGAAGACAGTGGTCAATCATGAATTTCCCATCTTCCTTATCATGACTATTTAGGTTAGAGGATATTCAGCCTAATAAAACATAAAAAAGGACAGCCCATGCAGCTATCCTTTTCCAACTTATTCTACTTTCTCTTATATACCATGCGATTAATCAATCTTGATATTCATCTTCTTTAAGAATCCAATCGGATGCTGTCTTCTAAATACCTCTTTAATCAGGTAGGCCACACCCAACTCATCATTACTCCGGGTAATCCATTTGGCTGAACGCTTAACCTCAATATCTGCATTTGCTATAGCAACCCCTAATCCCGCTCTTCTTACCAGTTCTGATTCATCCAAATCACAGCCAATTAAAACAACTTCATTTACTGATAGGCCTCTGCTTTTTAACAAGTAATTAAATGCTTTCTCTTTCGTAGCCTGTTCTGGCAAAATTACGAGCTTATTAGACTGATCCTCCTGAATCTTTACATTGTCAAACATCGCTTCGAGACCGGCTTTCGCATCTGCTCTATCCTGTTTATTATCCGTATATATATCAATTTGCAGTGGCGACATTGGATGGCTGCTTAAATACTCTTCAAGAGAGTCAACAAATTGTTGGGCATATATATTAGTATCACCCGGCGTCCATTTGATTCTTGCAAAGAGTGGAGTGGGCAGATCCACTCGGTTTCCGATTGTCACATCCTCATGAATTAAACGGATATGTCCACCTAACTTTTCCAGAAATCGGACGATATCAAGAGTTGTATCTTCAGGTATTCGTTTAACAAAAATGGGATTTTTGAGATTTTCCAGAATAAACCCACCTTGATGTGAAATAATATGCGGATTACACTTGAGAGCTTTCCCTGTTCTCTGTGTATGGTCATAAGTATTCGAGCTTAACAGGGCCACTTCTACTCCCTTTTTAGCTACATATTCTATTGATTCTCTTGTAAGAGTATGGAGTTTTCCTTTTGAGGATAAAAGCGCACCATCCAAATTAATCATTAACAGTTTGTATACCATGATGTTCAGTCCACCTTTCATGATGCCCATATACATTCTGTATGTGATTTTTCACAGAATTAGAAC
>JAZUQD010000388.1:0-8802 GCA_045605505.1 Pradoshia sp. | reverse complement strand
TTTTTCTGTTAACTATATTCATTATGAAGAAAAGATATACCATACAAAAAAGCCAACCCCTAACAGGTTGGCTCTTTTGGTCCTATTTAATTGAAAAATGGATGGTCCTCATTTATTAATATTCTTTCGGTTTTTAACGCTTTACCGGTTTTAGGATCTAAATCAATGATTAAACCGCTAAGAACTGCTCGCCCTTCTTTTGGAACTTCAAATCGTACAGGCAGGCTCGTTAAGAATTTTTTTATAACTGCATCTCTTTCCATTCCAAGAATACCATCATATGGCCCTGTCATTCCTACATCGGACATATAGGCAGTTCCTTTAGGTAGAATCCGATTATCAGCTGTTTGAACATGTGTATGAGTTCCTACTACAGCAGATACTCTTCCATCTAAATACCAGCCCATCGCTTGTTTTTCACTAGTTGCTTCTGCATGCATATCAACAAATATGAATGGTGTTCGCTTGCTTGCCTCTTCTACCAATTTATCCGCACATAAAAATGGATCATCAAGTGCAGGCATAAAGGTTCTGCCCTGTAAGTTAATGACAGCCAGTTCAAATTGATTCATCTTAACAAATGAAAGACCCTTACCTGGTGTACTGTCTGGGAAATTTCCAGGACGCACTAAGTATTTAGCATCCTCTATAAATTCAAAAATATCACGATTGTCCCAGGAATGATTACCAAGCGTAATAATATTAGCTCCATACTCAAGTAATTCTTTATAAATTTTTTGAGTAATCCCTCTCCCAGCTGCTGCATTTTCTCCATTAATGATGACAAACTGTGGTCTATATTTTTCTTTTAGTTTGCCTAAATATTCTTTCACCATAGCTCTTCCGGGTGAACCTACAATATCCCCGATAAATAATAATCTCATTTTCGTGTTCCTTTCTATACAAACAATCCAAGATTAATTTTGTCCATTTTACCCATTTATCATATGAATATGAAAATGGGAGTTCTAAAAAAAAATAAAGCGGTGAAGAAACACCGCTTTATTTTGCATATTCAACTGCTCTGGTCTCACGAATAACCGTTACTTTAATATGTCCCGGATAATCCAGTTCATCTTCAATACGTTTTCTGATATCTCTAGCCAGTCGGTGTGCCTCTAAATCATCAATACTTTCAGGCTTAACAATGATACGGACTTCGCGTCCAGCCTGGATTGCAAAGGATTTTTCAACACCCTCATAGGATTCAGAAATATCTTCAAGTTTTTCTAGGCGACGTATATAGTTTTCAAGCGTTTCACTTCTGGCACCAGGTCGAGCCGCTGAAAGAGCATCTGCCGCAGCTACCAGAATGGCAATTATGGATTTTGGCTCAGTGTCTCCATGATGGGAAGCAATACTATTAATAACAACTGGATGTTCCTTGTACTTAGTAGCAAGTTCCACCCCTATTTCCACATGGCTTCCTTCAACTTCATGATCGATAGCTTTACCGATATCATGCAATAGTCCAGCTCGCTTCGCCAACGTAATATCTTGGCCAAGCTCTGCTGCCATCAATCCTGATAAATAGGCTACCTCCATAGAATGCTTAAGCACATTTTGTCCATAGCTTGTTCTGTATCTTAAGCGACCAAGGATTTTTATCAAATCTGGGTGTAAGCCATGAACCCCAACTTCAAATGTTGTTTGCTCACCGATTTCCCGGATATGCTCATCAACTTCCCTTCTTGCCTTGTCAACCATTTCTTCAATACGAGCTGGATGAATACGTCCATCTTGTACAAGTTTTTCCAGGGCAAGTCTCGCAGTTTCACGTCTAATTGGATCAAATCCAGATAAAATGACGGCTTCCGGAGTATCATCGATGATTAGATCAATTCCTGTCAACGTCTCAAGTGTTCGAATATTACGTCCTTCACGACCGATAATTCGACCTTTCATCTCATCATTAGGAAGATTGACGACAGAAACAGTCGTTTCGGCCACATGATCTGCTGCACAACGTTGAATCGCAAGTGACAAGATTTCACGTGCCTTTTTGTCCGCTTCTTCCTTCGCTCGGTTATCGCTCTCTTTCATCATGATTGCAATATCATGTGAAAGCTCGTTCTCAACACGATCAAGGATAATGGCTTTTGCCTCTTCTCTAGTTAGGCTAGAAATACGTTCAAGTTCAGAACTTTGAGCTTGAATTATCTCGTCCACTTTGCTTTCCATCTGTTCAATATGCTGTTGTCTTTGGTTTAGAGAATCTTCTTTCTTTTCCAATAAAGTCTCACGTTTATCCTGTGAGTCTGCTTTACGGTCAAGATTCTCTTCTTTTTGTAAAATTCGATTTTCCTGTCTCTGCAATTCAGTTCGTCGATCACGAACCTCCTTTTCAGCATCAGTCCGAAGCTTATGAATCTCATCCTTTGCTTCTAAAAGGGCTTCCTTTTTCAAGGCGTCCGCTTCCCGCTTTGCGTCTTCAATGATTTTTTCAGCCGCATTCGTTGCGCCGGATATCTTAGATTCCGCTATAGATCTTCTTAACAAATAGCCAACAACTGCACCAACAATTAGGCCAAGCAAAATGGAGATGATAGTGATTGGATCCATCATTACACCTCCTCTTGCTATTAAATTTTTTAATCTCTTTTACTACATTGTTTACAATTCTGGCATGTACATCATCTAAAAATATACAGCACAATCGCTTTTGGGCATGTCATAAAAAAAGATATTAATACATATCTATTGTAAAGTTATCAAAATTTGTTGTCAAGAGCTAGTCCTGACGCTCTTTTCCTCGTTTTCAAAAATACAGACAAATATATACGTATCATAAAAAATAATGAAAAGATCCCTGAGCAGTTCAACGTGATTTAAGAAAAAAAGCAAACCTATAAATGCAGGTTTGCCCGGTAGAATTATACTTATTCAGGTAAATCCAATTCATCCATGTCTTCTACTGGATTTACAGCTTGAACTTCTCCATTTAATCCATATGCCGAACGAATTTTCATAGAAATCTCATCACGGACATCCGGATTTTCTCTTAAGAACAGTTTGGCATTCTCTCGGCCTTGGCCCAAGCGCTCTCCATTATAAGAATACCAGGAACCACTCTTTTCGATCACGTCTAATTCAGAACCAATGTCGATGATTTCACCTTCTTTAGAAATACCTTCACCGTACATAATATCCACTTCAGCCACTTTGAATGGCGGAGCCACTTTATTTTTAACAACTTTTATTTTAGTTCTATTACCTACAATATCATTTCCTTGTTTCAATTGTTCCGCGCGTCTTACTTCAAGACGAATGGTAGAATAGAACTTAAGCGCACGACCACCTGGAGTTGTTTCTGGATTACCAAACATAACACCAATCTTCTCACGGATTTGGTTAATAAAGATTGCAATTGTGTTAGATTTATTAATGGATCCAGAAAGTTTACGAAGAGCCTGGGACATTAAACGAGCCTGTAAGCCCATATGAGAATCTCCCATTTCACCTTCAATCTCAGCTTTTGGCACTAATGCCGCCACTGAATCGACAACAATAATATCAACTGCACCGCTTCGTACAAGCGCTTCAGCAATCTCTAATCCCTGTTCACCAGTATCGGGCTGGGAAAGTAGTAATTCATCTATATTTACGCCAAGCTTTTGTGCATATGCCGGATCTAAAGCATGTTCTGCATCAATAAAGGCTGCTTGTCCACCCTTTGCTTGTACTTCTGCAATCGCATGTAAAGCGACTGTCGTTTTACCGGAACTCTCCGGTCCATAAATCTCAATTATTCTTCCTCTTGGATATCCACCTACACCTAGGGCTGAATCTAGCATAAGAGAACCACTTGGAATTGTGGAAACCTTTCTGTCTGCTCTTTCACCGAGCTTCATTACTGAACCTTTACCAAATTGTTTTTCAATTTGTTTTAGCGCCATATCCAGCGCAGCCTGACGTTCACTCACAGTTTATTTCCTCCCCATATCTATATAAAAAACATAACTTGTACAATTAAGAACTTATCTATACTATACCTCATTCAGTCGGATTTGCCAAGCAAAAAAGCGAACATTTATTCGCCTTGTTTTTTTATCATTTATTCGTCAATTTAAATGAATACCTTAAGTAAACCGATTACTTCAAACAATAAATCGTATAAAACTGAAATTATTGCTATTTTATAAACAATAAAACACCCCAACTATTTTTCTAGTTGGGGAGGGAATTTGTTATGCATACAAATCTCTCAGCTTGTGTATAAGAAAATGGCAGCCATACTTCATACTTCTAACTCGATTCACTTCACGCATTCCGCCTAAATCTAATCTCTTAGCGTATGTTTTCTGACCAGCTATAGCTATACCAATATAAACAGTCCCTACCGGATGACCTTCTAATTCGTCTGGTCCAGCTACACCGGTAAAGCTTATCCCGATATCAGATTGCAGTTGGGCTTTAATATTGTCAGCCATCTCAATAGCACATTGCTCACTGACAACTCCATATTGATCTATGGTCGATTGTTCTACTTTTAGCAGCTTTTTCTTAGCTTCATTCGTATAAACAACAATACCGCCTTTAAGAATTAACCCTGCTCCCTGAATATCCGTCATTTTTTCTTGAAACATTCCACCAGTTAAGCTTTCAGCTGCCGAGATTGTAAGTTCATTTTCTTTTAAAAGATTAATAAGTTCATTCATGATGGTTGTATCATCATATCCATAAAAATATTCGCCCACACGTGAGAGAATTTTCTCTTCCGCCTCTTTTAATAGTTTGTCAGCCTCAGCAGTTGATTCATGCTTAGCAGTAATTCGAAGAGTCACTTCTCCATCTGATGCCAGCGGTGCTATAGTCGGATTACTTTGTTGATCCAGCAAATCCTCAATCTCTGTTTCGAGCTGTGATTCTCCTATACCAAAGAAACGTAGTACTCTTGAATCAATGCGTTCAACCCGGTCCATTAATCGTAATAGATAGGGAATGGTATAATCTTGATGCATTGGCTTCATCTCACTCGGGGGCCCAGGCAAAAGAATATGAAGAATATCTCCATGAGACACAGCCATTCCAGGAGCCATCCCATTATGATTATGGAAAACTTCTGATCCTTCAATAACCAGTGCCTGCTTTCGATTGTTTTCTGTCATAACCCGATTTATTTTTTTAAAATAATCTTCAATGTTTTCCATTGCTTTTTGATCTGTTATTAACGTTTTACCGATATGAGAGGCCACAACTTCTTTTGTTATATCATCCTTCGTTGGTCCCAAACCACCGGTATAAATAATAAGATCTGCCCGGGATTCTGCAATTTCAATTGCTTTTTCCAATCGGGAAGGATTATCACCTACCACAGTATGGTAATATACGTTAACACCTATCTCTGCCAAGCTTTTCGAAATAAATTGAGCATTTGTATTGGCAATCTGCCCAAGCAATAATTCAGAGCCAACTGCTATTAGTTCCGCATTCATTCTGTCACCCGCCAATTTAAAAAGTTATATACGAATGATACCCTTATTTCGAGTTTAAAAACGCGTGTTTATTTTTAACAAAGTAATCCCAACCAGACCAAAGAGTAAAGAATAGCGCTACATATAATGCTAGATCAGCAAACGGGAAATTAATCCATGCGAATGGCAGGTTATGTAATAATAACGCGGATATAGCAATAATCTGAGTCCAGGTTTTAATTTTCCCCAATTGGTTTGCGGCTACAACTTCACCCTCACCGGCCAAAACAAGACGCAGACCTGTTACCGCAAATTCACGGCTGATTATTAAAATAACGATCCAGGCAGAAGCAAGATTTAATTCTACAAGAATAATTAATGCCGCAGAAACGAGCAGCTTATCCGCCAGCGGATCAAGAAATTTCCCTAAGGTTGTAACCAAATTATGCTTTCTTGCATAATAACCATCAATCCAATCCGTCGTGGATGCAATGATAAATAGAATGGCTCCAACAAAATGAGAAATTGGCAGTTCCTCACCATTTATTACCCATGTTCCCCAATCAATGGATGGCAGCATGATAATCACAAATAAAGGTATCATGCATATTCTGGAAATTGTTATTTTATTCGGTAAATTCACAAGATGTTCCTCACTTTACTATAAATTTTATTATGTAGAAAGAAATAGGAGAGAAGGCCATCCACTGATGACCTTCCACCCTTACTCCTTCGTGTAATCAATCGTTATGTTTTGGACAATGGAATCACTTTCATATTCCAGTTTTTCATCATTAACAATCACTTCTGTGTCTGTTGTTCTGCCGATATTCAGTACGATTTGATTATCATTAGTTAGGTCAAAGTCTTGGCTTTCCCCTTCTTTAAGCATTCCATTAAAGAGATTTTCTCCTTTGGAATTTTTAACGGAGATCCAAGTTTCGCCCGTCGATTTTACAGAAACCTTGAATTCATCTGCATTATTCAATTGGAATGTAGTGTTTTTTCCATTAGCAGAGGTAACTTCCAAACCAGCAGAAGCTTTTTCTTCTGTTTCTTCCTCAGATTTGTCAGCTGCACTTTCTTTTTCTGGCTCTGTATCTTCTTTCTCTTGAGTGGCTTCCTCTTCTTTTGGAGTTGTAGGTTCGCCCTGTTCTAATTGTACAGGGTCGCTACCTTGATTAGCAGTACCCGGATCATCATTATTACCTATTGCTTTTGCTACATAATAATAGATAATAGCGGCAACCGCGACAAGAAATACACCAATCAAAATTTTAGGAAGTAAATCCAACCACTTGGAATTCTGCACAGGCAATGTTTTTTTGGTTTGCACCCTGGATAAATTTTGGGGCATCTCATCCTGCTGTACAACTGTAGGGATATCAGGCTGGTGCTGTGCAAAAAGCTCTTCTGCATCCAGCCCAACCGCTTCAGCATATTGTTTAATGAATGCTCTGACATAGAATTTACCAGGCATCATTTCATAATTGCCCTCTTCTATACCCACAAGATAACGTTTTTGTATTTTTGTTAATTGTTGAAGGTCATCCAGTGTTAATCCTTTGGACTCTCTGGCTTCCTTTAGTACTTTTCCTAATTCCGTCATTTAAACACCTTCTAATCACTAAAAATCAAACGATCCAAATTCGGATCCTCCAAATAAAGAGGATTGCTGGTCTACTGCTTCATATGTGATCTCTTCGTTCGGGTCATTTCGTAGTTCAATAATATAATCAAAGTCGTCCATTGTATACTCTGAGTTTTCCACAAACACATCGGGATGCTCTACCACCTTAATGGAATCAAGCCTCATAATCTCCCGGACCAACTGCCAGTGTTTTTCGCTGGCTCTTCGTGTTGATACAATTCCATCGAGAATAAACAAATTGTTTTCATTGTATTCGTCTTCAATTAGTTGGTTTCGAACAGTCTGTTTTAAAAGAGTCGAGGAAACAAATAACCAACGCTTATTCGCACATACACTTGCTGCTACGATCGATTCCGTTTTACCTACCCTGGGCATGCCCCTGATTCCTATTAATTTATGACCTTCCTGCTTAAAGAGCTCAGCCATAAAATCAACGAGAAGCCCAAGATCTTCCCTTACAAATCGAAAGGTCTTTCGATCATCTGCGTCTCTTTGTATATAACGCCCATGTCTGACTGCTAACCGATCTCTTAATTTTGGCTCTCTAAGTTTTGTTACTTTTATCGTATCCATTGTTTGAAGAATTGATTCGAGACGTTCAATTTGGCGATTATCCTTTGCCAAAAGAAGCAGGCCTCTTCTTCCTTCATCTACACCATTTATGGTTACGATATTAATGGAGAGCATACCTAACAAAGAAGAAATATCACCCAATAAACCGGGACGGTTACTTTTAATTTCATATTCAAAATACCATTCCTTCTTGTCCATTCCTTACCCTCCCAAGAAAAACATTTGACAAATTCCTTCAATATTTTCCCTATGTCCTATCATATATGATTTCCAGACGGGTGAAAAGCAAAATACATAATGTATTAGTAAATACTTATGTGTTCCAACCGCCATTCACGCTGATAATCTGTCCAGTTATATAACTGGAGTCTTCTGAAAGAATAAAGGAGACCACTCCTGAGACTTCACTCGTCAATCCTAAGCGTCCCATTGGAATTTCTTCTTCCAGTTCTCTTAGCTCTTCAGATTCAAATCGTTCAAGCATGGCTGTGGCAATTGCCCCTGGAGATACGGCATTCACTCTGATTCCCGAAGGCGCAAGTTCTTTTGCAAGTGCCTTGACAAAAGAATTTTGCCCCCCCTTTACCATGGAATACAGAACTTCGCATGAAGCCCCTACCTCGCCCCAAATAGACGTTATGGCAATGATATTGCCTTCTTTTTTGTTTATAAGCTTCTGAACTAGCCCCTTTGTTAATAAAAAGGGAGATGTAATATGTAATGCAACCATTTGTTTGGCACGTTCATCGCTTATATCTGTAATTAAGCCAAAATGACTGTCTCCACTGTTTAAAATGATCGTATCAATTTCATCAATTTCGTTAATAATAACTTGATGGCCGCCGTCTTTACTTAAATCAGCCTGAATCACTTTTGTCTTGATGGGAAATAACTTTAATTCTTCCAGCAATGACGTAATTCCCTTATCATTACGGTGATAATGGAGATATAAGTTCCAACCCTCGGATGCCATCCGCAATGCAATTGCACGTCCGATTCCTCCACTTGCTCCCGTAATTAGTGCATATTTTCCATTCATGATAAAAACCCCTTGCTCAAAATAACACCTACAATACCTTTCATTATAAAGGTTGTTCTTCAAAAGGAAAACCATCAAATAAAAATAGTCAATTGTTTCTAAGAAAGCTTTGTTCATCATAAAAA
>JAZUQD010000387.1:0-2767 GCA_045605505.1 Pradoshia sp. | reverse complement strand
TTATCCTTAAAAGCTGATCTTGAATTAGAACACTCCTTCGCTCAAGTATTCATCACCGAAATCGGCCCATCCATTGGTAGCCATACCGGTCCAGGGTGTCTAGGACTTGCTTATATAAAACAATAACCCAGAATAGAAGGGTGGTATCTCCCTTCTGTTCTTCTTTTATAGTGCTTTCCCACTCTAAGAGGGTTTGTAGGAATATTTGATTGTTATCGATAAGGAGAACATACTTACGATGTGTATGAATGTAGAAGATCAGATTGAACGAAAAAAACATAGGTGGCCTAAAATAGTCGGTTTTTCCTTTCTAGGGTTAACCCTTGTCCTTGTAGCCATTTTAGTTGCAGCAAATATGTATGCAAAACGTTCTTTGCCCCAAATTTGAGAAACAGAGCTAGAGGGATTACGAGATAAAGTCACTGTTGTGCGCGATGAAGAAGGCGTACCTCATATCACAGCTGAAAATGATCATGACTTATATATGGCTCAGGGCTATATAACTGCTCAGGACCGTTTGTTCCAAATGGACTTAAGTAGAAGACAAGCTTCCGGACAATTAAGCGAGGTTGTCGGGGAAAGTATGGTGGATCAGGATAAATTCTTTCGTACTTTTGGCTTGAGACGTGCAGCTGAAGCTTCTTATGACGGTTATTCATATGAAATGAAAGAATACATGCAATGCTATGCGGATGGTGTAAATATGTTTATGAAAGAAGCCATCTCTGAAAATAAACTGCCTGTCGAGTTCACCTTGTTAGGCTATGAACCGTCAGAATGGACCATCATCGATACCTTAACCATTGTCAAATACATGGCCTATGATTTAGGCGGACACTGGAAAGGCCAAGCCTTCCGATCATTAATTCATTTAGTATAGTTGGCTATAAACTAAAAAAGTATCCTTATATGTAGGACACTTTTCTTACTGCACATCAAAATAATGTAAGTGCGGACTATCTTCCTCTAAAAATTGCTTCCACTTTCTTTTTGGTTCTATTATATGTTGATAGGCAATCTGAGAAGCATATACCATGTCTTGATTTTCAATTAATTGGATAATTTCTTGATGTTGTTTAATCGCCTCATCAAAGCTATTGTTCATTTCAGAAAGTAATCTCATACGATTATAATGTGTACTTAGACGCATAATCCCCTCCCAAATGTGCTCTTTCTTATTCTCTCTAAAAATCAAAGCGTGAAATTGTTTATCCAATTGATGAAACTCCTGTACATATTCTTTTTCACAAATAAGTTCTTCTTGTTGAGCTACGATTCGTTTCAACTCTTTTAGGCTCTTCTTTGAAAATGTCCGACAAGATAATTTCAAAATTTCTTTTTCTAACGTAAAGCGCATGAATGCGGCTTCTTCAATTAACTGATAATTAATTTTGGATACATATGTACCTATTTGTGGTAAAACATCTACTAGGTGCTCCTCCTTCAATTTTGCCATTACTTCTCGGATCGGCGTTCTCGAAATATGCAAAGATGCAGCTAAATCTGCTTCTCTAATGGATTGGCCTGGTTGCAGTTGCAATGACATAATAGCGTTCTTAACCAGGCGATATGAATACTCTTTCGTATTTTCTCCAATTGCTCTCGGTGTCACAACTAACATAATCGGACCCTCCTTAACTATCAGCGCTTAACCAAATTATTATCAATTTATAAACAAAGAAGATAACTAATGAATCATCAGCTATCTTCTTTTAATGACTGCTATTTATCTATAGGGTTTATTGATTTCTTCTAGCATTCAATTCAATAACCATATCATCTGTACGTTTCTTATTTAGCGGATATAAAAATACTAAGATAAGAAAGATTAACCCGAAGACTATGGCTGGCACTAGAGTAGCTAACATGTGGATACCATCAAGAGCGCCTTGAGTTTGTACACTATTGGCAGCATTGTATCCAACAAGACCTATGGCAAAACCACCGATTCCACCGGCAATTGCTTGGCCAACTTTACGCGCGAACGAATAGATAGAGTAAACGGTTCCATCTTCGCGTAAACCAGTCAATAATTCATGGTAATCGATAACATCTGTTACGAATGCCCAAACGACAACATTAAAGAAAGCTAGTCCAATCATACCAAGTGTAGCAATAGCAATAAACTGCATGGCACTTAAATCTTTCATAAAGAATAAAACCAAATAAACTACTGTTGCCATTAACATCCCTACAGATGATAATTCCTTCTTACCGAACTTTGCAACTAACGGTTTTACAAACGGCATTACTACAAATGTACCGGCTGTCTGAACAACTCCCATAAGGCTTAATGCAGCTGCATTTGTGAAATAATCTTTGAACAAATAAACATTAACTGCACCCATAAGCATTGTGTTCATCATAAGTAATAATGAAGCTGTCAAAATCCAAAGTAATGGTTTGTTTTTAACTAATCCTTTAACCGTAGCTTTCATATTACCTGTTTCTTTTGTTCCCTCTGGTGCTGTAATACGTTCAGTTGATAGTTTATAGCAAGCCATATAGCAACAGATTGAAAGAACACCGAAAATACATGCCGCCATAAACATACGGTTCGCATCGATTTGGTTATCTACGAACACGATTAATGGAGCAACTGCGTTAATGATCAAACTCGCTGACATTGCACCAGCTGTTCTCCAAGTGGATAAAGTAGTACGTTCATCTGGGTTATCTGTAATAACAGATGCCATTGATCCATACGGAATATTTACTGTACTGTATAATGTTCCCCAAACAATGTAAGTAACAAATGCCCACGCCA
>JAZUQD010000386.1:0-4237 GCA_045605505.1 Pradoshia sp. | reverse complement strand
TGTGGACATTGGCACCACAAGCACAAAGGCTGTTTTATTTTCGGAAGATTCAACCGTTATGGGTACCCATCATAAAGAGTATCCGTTAAACAGTCCTACTCCACTTATAGCAGAGCAAAATCCGGATGAGATTTTTCATGCTGTTCTGGAGTCCATTAAGGGGGTAATGGACCAAAGCAAAATAAATGCAGACCAACTCTCATTGGTCTCGTTTAGTTCGGCTATGCACAGCGTGATTGCTGTTGATCATAAGGGAATCCCATTAACTGAATGTGTGACATGGGCTGACAGCCGTTCGAAAAAATGGTCGGACTATATAAAAAATGAATTAAATGGACAAGAGATTTATCGAAGGACGGGTACTCCGATTCATCCGATGTCCCCTCTGACCAAAATCACTTGGCTGACAAACGAGTATCCAGAATTAAAAGCACGGACTTATAAATTCATTTCAATTAAGGAATATGTCTTTTTTAAGCTATTTAAACAATATTTGATAGATTATTCGGTTGCATCAGCAACAGGCATGTTTCATCTTGAAAATCTAGAATGGGACTCGGAAGCTTTATCGATTGCAGGTATTACAGATGACTATTTATCTAAGCCTGTCCCAACTACCTATTATCTATCAGGTATGGATACCGGTTATGCCGCAAAAATGGGATTACTGCCGGATACCCCGTTCGTGATTGGTGCCAGTGATGGTGTCTTATCCAATCTTGGCGTAAATGCAATGGATCCTGGCATCGTGGCAGTCACAATCGGGACCAGTGGAGCCATTCGTACGGTGACGGATAAACCAATTACGGATGAAAAGGGCAGGGTTTTTTGCTATGCATTGACGGATAAGCATTGGGTGGTTGGCGGGCCAGTCAATAATGGGGGCATGACATTCAGATGGCTAAGAGACGAACTGGCTTCTGCTGAAGTGGAAACAGCTAAACGACTGGGAATAAACTCGTATGATGTACTTACTAAGATTGCATCGAAAGTGGCACCAGGAGCAGACGGATTATTATTCCATCCATATTTAGCAGGAGAAAGAGCACCTTTATGGAATCCTGATGCCAGGGGGTCGTTCTTTGGCTTGGGACTTCATCATAAAAAGGAACATATGATAAGAGCGGTCCTTGAAGGAGTCATTTTTAATCTTTATACAGTATTGTTGGCTTTACAGGAATTGATAGGAGTACCTACTAAAATCAGAGCAACGGGAGGATTTGCACGTTCAGCGCTCTGGAGACAAATGCTGGCCGATATTTTTAATCAGGAAGTCGACGTACCTGAAAGTTTTGAAAGTTCATGTTTAGGTGCTGTTGTACTTGGCCGGTATGCGCTTGGTGAAATCGACGATCTATCTATAGTGTCTGATTATGTAGGAACTACACATGTTCACAGACCGATCCAAGCAAATGTAGAAAGATATGAAGAGTTACTTTCTATCTATATCAATATATATCGCAAATTGGAAGAAGAATATAAAAGCATTGCAGATTATCAGAATAAATGGATTGAGAAAAATTAATTCATACTAAAATACTTGTGTCGATTTTTGTTGACAAAAATCAGAATTTCCCTGTATCCTTTAAATAGGACTAAATTTAATATAAATCCTCATCAGAACAAGATGAGGTAGAGGTCGCAGATTTTATTAGTAAACGAAACGAGAGCCGGAAAGCTTGTTGACTTTGGTTGAAAGGAAAATCTGCCGAAGCGCTCTTTTTTTTCCGAAAAGAGCAGCTGGGACTGTATCCGAACAGGTGCAGGACTGTCATGGGAATATTAGTATACCTATATGGGTATGCATACCATGGAGAACTATCCGTTTATTGTCTGGTGTGGCTATATATAAATGTTGCACACCTTTACGATAAGGTGTGTTTTTTATTTTGTTTACAAACACTTACATGACACGAAAAATGGATAATTCAAAGAGAGAGTATAGGATAGCTTTGGAAGGGGAATTATCGTGGAAAACAAGAAGGAACTAGGTTTATGGGTTTTAACGGCATTTGTGGTCGGCAATATGGTGGGATCCGGTATCTTTATGTTGCCAAGAACATTAGCAGAAGTAGCTAGTCCTGCCGGAGTCATCATGGCATGGGGATTAACAGGTTTAGGTGTACTGACGATTGCCTTAGTATTTGGAAATCTGGCTATTCGTAAACCACATTTAACAGGTGGTCCGCAAATCTATGCGAAGGAATTATTTAAGGAAAATTCATTAGCTTCAAGATTATCAGGCTTTATGTCCACATGGGGGTATTGGATTGGAAATTTTGCTGGTAATATCGCGATTATTACTACGTTTGCTGGCTATTTATCCACCTTTTTCCCAAGCCTAACAAGTACAGCTGAACTGTTTACTATAGGGAATTTTACTCTGAAAGTGGGTAATGCTCTAACATTCCTGGTATGTACCCTCATGCTTTGGGGCGTTCACTTCTTTATCATGCAGGGCATGGAGAATGCAGGTAAGCTAAACTTTGTTGCGACTGCTGCCAAAGTGGTGGGCTTTGGATTATTTATTATCATTGGGCTATTCGCTTTCGAGCAATCGAATATTTTACCGTTTGCAGAGACCCGTATGATAGATGGGGAAAGTAGAGGATTGCTCAGTCAGGTGAATTTTGCGGCTGTTTCTACCTTATGGGCGTTTGTCGGTGTAGAATCTGCAGTTGTATTCGCATCAAGGGCTAAGAAAAAAGCGGATGTAAAGAGAGCGACTATATTAGGTCTATTGATTGCGTTGGCCATTTACATGGGAATCAGTACGCTTGTTATGGGATTATTAACACAGGATGCGCTTCTTCAGTCAGAAAAACCTTTAATCGATGCAATCGAAACGGTATTAGGGCCGATCGGCGGGAAAGCTTTAGCGGTGATTGGATTAATCAGTTTATTTGGTTCCACAATCGGTTGGATTTTATTAAGTGCTGAAATACCATACCAGGCAGCCAAACAAGGATTATTTATACCAAAATTCATGCAGATTAATAAGCATAATATTCCTGTTTTTTCTATGCTGGTTTCAAATGGTTTGGGTCAGTTATTCATCTTTTCAACCATTTCAAATTCAATTGCCCATGCGTTTGACTTCATTATTTATATAGCGACGCTTTCCTATTTAGTGCCTTATTTAATCTCGTCCACCTTCCAAATGAAATTAGTTTGGACTGGTGAAACGTATCAACCTAGTGAAATGCGTTCCCGAATCATAGATGGGGCAATAGCCGTATTGGCAACCGCCTACTCCATTTGGGTTATCATTAAAGGAACCGCTGATTTAAAAACATTTATATTCGGAGTTATCCTTTTAGCAAGTGGAATCCTATTCTATCGATTCCTTCCTAAAAATCAGGAGGAAGTTAAAAAACATGAAGAATATTATTTGAAAAAAGCATTTTAAAAGTATACTGAGCAAGTCCAATTTCTTTTTCATTAAGAATTGAATTGGATTTGCTTTTTTTGTACGATTCTTCTGGAATAAGTCTGTCAACCGGATACGTTCTCTATTGAATAAAGGAAATAAAGAAATTCTGTCCTGTGGGAAATGGAAAAATTGACATACCCGTATGGGTATATTACGATTGAAATAATAATAGTGATGGGGGCGTTAAAGATGAAAATTTTAATTGTAGGCGGTGTTGCAGGTGGAGCATCAGCAGCAGCAAGACTTCGTCGTCTCAGTGAAAAAGATGAAATCATCATGTTTGAAAAAGGTGAATATATATCATTTGCCAATTGTGGCCTTCCCTACTATATAGGGGATGTAATCCAAAATCGTAATAAATTGCTGGTTCAAACCGTTGAGGGAATGGGCCAACGTTATCATTTAGACATCCGTAATTGGACCGAAATTATTAAGATAGATCGTGAGAAGAAGACTGTCACAGCCAGGAAAGCAATGACAGGAGAAGAATATGAAGAATCCTATGATGTGTTGATTCTATCACCGGGATCTAAACCTGTTTGGCCAGCTATTCCGGGCATTGAGGAAGCAAAATCTATTTATACATTGCGGAATGTACCTGATACGGACCGTATTAAAGAAAAAGTCGATCAAGAAAAACCTGAGAAGGCAGTCGTCATTGGAGGCGGGTTTATTGGACTTGAAATGGCTGAAAATTTACGGGAGCGCGGCATTGATGTAACGGTCATTGAAATGGGCAATCAGGTGATGGCACCGATTGACCTGGAAATGGCTCAGATTGTCCATACCCATTTGAAAGATAGG
>JAZUQD010000385.1:0-8020 GCA_045605505.1 Pradoshia sp. | reverse complement strand
CATTTATTCACTTAATTTATTGATTTGGCTTAACAGATCGTCATAAACAGCTATTTCCTCTAGTAAACCAATTTCCGAAAGTAATTCTGAGCTTAATGTACCTGACTCAATCTTTTCCATATATAACTCAATCTTGCTTGCTAGTTCCTCATTATGCTCTACCACTTGATTATGGATATCCTCTAACATAGCTGGCGCTTCAAGTATATTGAATTCTTCCATTTCATTTTGCATATCTGTTAATAATTCTTCTAATTGAACTTTCGAGTTTAAATCGGTAATAGCTTCTTCTGCTACAGTTGGTAATTCTTTTGCGAACTGATTAACCTCATCCATGTATTCCTTCGCTTCCGTAACATAATCTAAAGAATTTGACACATCCTCTACTGCCGAACAACCCGTTATAAAAATAGTCATAGGTAAAATAAACATGGCTACTAATTTTTTCATTCTATTTCCTCCATTCAATTTCTCAGGATCAGCTACTGATTAAATATAGGTTATCTCAATACCTGTCCCCTAAATGATTTTACGTAAAAATAATTGTACCAATCGATGAAACAGCAACGTTTTTTCTTATCAAACCTTTTTTTAAATAAAGCATTTCTTTGTTTCATCAGATTACCATAATAAAGATAGCCAAAACTACTAATATCTTCTAGTCTAACATACAACCAATTTCATCCCTTGTTCTGAACGAACCGTCTTGACCGTAGTCTGATAGAATTTAGAACAAAATTCGTTCTTCCCATAAACACAACCCCTATTATTCTTCAAAAAACAAGAGTGCCCTATAAGCTGGTGTACAACTTATAAGGCACCCTAATTGATTATATTCATACTTACTCAAACGTATCAAAGACCAAATCATCACTTCTGATGGTCATTAAATCTCTTCTCTCATATTGATCCGCCATTAAAAGACGCATCGCTTGAGCCCTGATTGACTTTTCAATCACATTCCTTACATATCTGCCATTTGAAAATGACTTTAAGTGTATAACATTTGTTATATAATGCAAGTGATCCCGAAGTTTTCTTTCCGCATCTACACTATATACATATTGCCGTGCTTTCAGCATCTTCTTACTAATATCCATTAACTGATCAACCGAATAATCCGGGAAATCAATCACAATCGGAAAGCGGGAATGTAATCCGGGATTCAATGTTAAAAAATACTCCATTTCCCGTGAATACCCTGCAAGAATAAGAATGAAATCGTGTTGCCGATCCTCCATATGTTTCACTAATGTATCAATCGCTTCCTTGCCAAAATCTTTTTCTCCACCCCGCCCAAGCGAATAGGCTTCATCCACAAACAAAATACCGCCAATTGCTTTTTTAATCAAATCGCGTGTCTTTTGTGCCGTATGACCAATGTATTCTCCCACAAGATCAGCACGCTCCGCTTCAATCAAATGTCCTTTACTCAAGACATTCATCTTTACAAACAGTTCTCCAATTAAACGAGCAACTGTCGTTTTCCCTGTACCCGGGTTGCCTTTAAACATCATATGCAGCGCCTGTTTTTCTGCCTTAAGTCCGGCTACTTCTCGTTGTTTATTTACATATATCCAAGCGTAAATTTCCTTTATAACTCTTTTCATTTCCTCCATGCCTACAAGACTATTTAGTTCAGCCTCTATTTCTTTAAGAGCTATATGATGAGAAGGTATTTCCCTGGGTAGTGGAGAAACATTTGAAAGTGGCTTTTCTTGAACATTTGTTTGCTCATTCTTCAACACAATGTTAATCTGCCCATTATTTCTTACCCGCATTGGCTGTCGCTCCACTCTATCACCTCTTTAAATGAAGCCATCTTCCCCCTTTTTATCAAACACATTCGACAAAGTGAAGGCAAAAGAGACAAGAGCCCTCCTGAAACTACAAATTAAATCGTATTATTTCTACGAAGACATCCTTGCTTGTCATATACTGCGATTGCCCGGAAAATAATTGTATTTCCTCTTTTTAATTATATTCCTGCTTCCCCTATTACAGAATGAAAAAATATCAGTAAATAAAAAACAGACTCCCTTTTTTGGGGAGTCTGCCGTACTTATCCTTAACCTTCAAGGTCAACTTGTACATTTTTTTGAGGAGCAAAAGTTGATATCGCATGTTTATATACCAATTGATGTTTGCCCTCTGTTTCAATTAAGACTGTAAAATTGTCAAACCCTTTTATCAGTCCGCGTAACTGAAAACCATTAAGTAAAAAAATCGTTACATAAACATTTTCCTTGCGTAATTGATTTAATATTTGATCTTGAATATTAATTCCTTGCTTCATCATTTTGGCCTCCTCTTTTCTCTCTATGTTTATCTATTCGCTTTTAAATCGAGCATTCCTGCCACTTCAATTGATATTTCTTCAGAAATTTTATCAAAGTTAGCCAGATCGGTTACATCAAACCAATGCACATCCATCTTATTTCGAAACCAGGTAAATTGTCTTTTTGCAAATCTGCGTGAGTTTCGTTGAATAGCTGATATGACATTTTCTCGTGTCTCAGTTCCCTCAAATAGACCTGCAAACTCTTTGTAACCTATTGCCTGCATCGATTGCGAATCTTTTAACCCTTTTTCATACAGATTTTTGACTTCCTCTTCAAGGCCCAGCTGCATCATGGTATCAACGCGTTTATTTATCCGATTGTATAGAAGGTCACGGTCCATTGTTAATCCAATCAGGGCAACATCATATAATAACGTTCTCTCTGTAGATTGTTCCTGATCACTAAAACGCTTGCCCGAATCATAAAATACTTCTAAAGCACGAATCACCCGTTTTGTATTATTAGGATGTATCTTTTCCGCAGCTATAGGGTCGATTTCAACAAGTGTTTGATATACAGCGTCAGAACCTTCCTTCTCAATTCGTTCTTCAAGTTTAAGACGGATGTCTGGGTTTGCCGTGGTTTCAGGAAACTGATAGTCATAGAGAACGGATTGGATATATAACCCTGTACCGCCTACCAATATGGGCAATTTACCCCTATTCGTTATATCAGTAATTAACCGTTTTACTTCATGCTTAAAGTCATAAACATTATATGATTCAGATGGTTCGCGACAATCAATCAAATAATGAGGAATCCCTTCCATTTCATCTGCTGTTATTTTGGCCGTCCCAATATCCATACCTTTAAAGACCTGCGCTGAATCTCCACTAATAATTTCACCATCGAACTTTTTGGCTAAATCGATTGATAGCTTTGTCTTTCCTACTGCTGTTGGTCCAATAATCACGACCAATTTCTGCTTATTCATTTATCCTTCACACTGCCCTATTCATTTTTTCTTATCTTAACATAAATCGGTATTATCTGAACATGAGCAAGTTAACATCTAATAAGTATAGACAGATCAATTACTCTCTATTCATCTCTTTTTCATTCTTTTATTATCTTGGAATAACTTTACCTTTTTTCATGAAATTGAACACGTTTAAAATCATGCAGACAACTGGAGACAACTATACCTCACTTTAAACGTAGCCTTATCACCATAGTTCGAATACACACACAACCATACAATTCTAAAAAGGCAAAAAAGCATCCTTTAAAACTCATATAAATATAGAGAGACAGTGCTACTATTAGAATATCCTAACTTTTGAAGACGTAAACTTAAATTGGAGATAGATGGTAAACGGGCAATCTAGAATAATTGAGGAGATTGATTTGTGATACGACTCATACAGGGGTTAACTGGATTACTTGCGTTAGTCTTAATAGGGTATATATTTTTATTCAGAGTATTGATCTTGATGGAATTACTGTTTCTCTGTTTATTCCTTTTATTTCTGATAACAGGAATTAGAGAATTTCAGGTCAAAAGGAATTTTCTTGGTTGCATGTATATCGTTGTGTCACTCCTGCTTTTCTTAATTCTAAAGCAGAGATGATACTAAAAAAGATTCCCTCATCCTCTTTAAGATGCTGAAATCTCTTTTTATGTTTAATTTGATTTACATGTTCCATCTTTGTTTTCGTCATCCTGGTACTCAAATCTATAAGATTTAGGCCACCACGCAGCGTTTCCGGATTCCGTTTACCTTCCCGCTCTAATTTTAACCGATATTTCTTTGCCCGACTTTTACTCATTATTCATCCACCTCTATTTTTTACAGGATAGGATTAGTATACACAGTTTTAGGGAAAATGACAGTAAGGTACTGAATTTCCGTTTAGAGGTAACCATAAACATTACTACTAGAATTCGCAGAAATCTTGTTAGTTAATAAAATTTACCTTAAAATGTATACAAGTTAAGGTTAGGAGGAATTAGATATGGACGAACAAAATAATAAAGGTAAACTCAAATATAAAAAATACTTGGACATGGCTAAAACTTATCTCAACAATAAGACAAAATCAAATGAGTTATTAGATGAAGCGACAACTAAATCGAACACAAACAAAAATGCATTAGAAGAAGTATGGGATAATCTTCAGTCTCTGATTGCAATGTTTCGTTCCTGGGTTAAAGGTGACTATAAAGAAATCCCTACCAAAACGATTCTTTCCATTATTGCTGCCATCATTTATTTCGTGTCACCTGTAGATTTTATACCCGATTTTATCGCTGGACTAGGTTTCGCTGATGATGCAGCCATCATCGGGTTTACCATTAAACAAATAACAGAAGAACTTGAGAAATTCAAAGTTTGGCAGGCTAAGCAAGAGAAAACGATTGATATAGAGTAAAATATGGGGTGCCTGATCAGTCATATTGGCTGATTGGCACCTCTTTTTTTCGGCTACTTGATTCATTTCTCTTCGAATTAAGGACTTAATAAAACTTGAATGAAAGGCTTTGCAAACTCATTTTTCCGGGCTTAATTTTTGTATATAAACTACTCTATATCTTAAAATTTAATTTTAACGTCTCGTATAACCGCTCCTTCCCAGCCAAATTATATCCCCATGTCACGAAGTCTACCGGATAACACTTGGCTCCATCAGCCGCTTCGCCAACAACAAAAAAGGGTGGCGGAAAACCAACTCGTTTTCCGCCACCCTTCATTTTCATTATTTACTCTATTACATAACCCGTTTAAACATTTTTTCCAGTTCATAAATGGAATAATGGACGATAATTGGACGTCCATGAGGGCATGTAAATGGATCATTGGTATGCCGTAATTCTTCCAGCAATGCACTTATTTCATCATTGCGCAAATGCCGGTTGGCTTTTATAGATCCTTTACAGCTCATCATGATCGCCGCTTCCTCACGTAATTTCTTTATATCCACCTTTTTCATTGTTAATACTTGGTGGACCATTTCATCAATGATTGTTTCTTCCATACCGTTTGGAAACCAAGTTGGATGGGCACGTACAATATAACTATTTAATCCAAATGGTTCTAAAAACACACCTACTTCTTCCAACTCTTCTTTATGCTCTTCCAATTTCACAAATTCATCTGTTGAATATTCCAATGTCATTGGAACCAACATCTCTTGCAGTTCTTTATTGACTTCTCCCACTTTATGCTTGAAGTACTCGTACTTAATCCTTTCCTGGGCAGCATGCTGATCAATCATATATAGCCCTTGATCATTTTGGGCTAAAATATACGTGCCATGCAGTTGTCCAATCGGATATAAAGGTGGAATTCGACTTTCTTGACTGTCCTGATTTTCTTGAACCGGCTTTAATTCCTCTTCTTTTCGCTCCACAATCGTTCCGATAGTTTCGGAACCCGGTTCTGAACTGATAGTTGGTTCAGTCTCTTCTTGTACTTCGATTGATTCTGTAGCATTCTCGTATAGCTTTATAGAACTAGGAGCATCGACTTCCCGCTTTGGTTGTTCAGTCTCCGGTGGTTCATAAATCACCGAAAACCCTTCATTTGCCTTTACAATCGGCGGAACCTGCTTCTGAGGTTCAGGCTCCTTCGTTCTTTCCTCTGTAAATGTAAATTGAGTTTGTTCTATTTTGGCTTTTTCATCACGTTTAACAGGGGAACCCATCGGAATTAAGGTCTCTTTTTTAAACGTATTCCGGATTGTCTCACTGATTAATTCCATTAATTCTTGCTCTTTACTGAAGCGGACCTCCATTTTCGAAGGATGTACATTCACATCCACCAATAATGGGTCCATTTCAATATTGAGCATAGCTATTGGATAACGTCCAATTGGCAATAAGGTGTGATATCCTTCCATAATGGCTTTCGCGATTAAATAGTTTTTAATGAAACGTCCATTGACGAGTATCGTCATATAGTTACGAGAAGCTCTCGTCATTTCCGGGTGGCCGGCATAGCCTTTTATTGAAAAATCAAGTGTAGATGCTTCAAATGGCAGCATTTTTTGGGCGGTTTGGATTCCGTATATCCCGGCAAGTACCTGAAGCGGGTTGCCATTCCCTGACGTCTGCAATAAAGTTCTGTCATTATGAACAAGCTTAAAGGATACATTTGGATGAGACAGAGCTAGTCTATTTACAACATCCGTTATATTTCCAAGTTCTGTATGAACACTTTTTACATATTTTAGCCGGGCAGGCGTATTAAAAAACAGTTCACTAACTGTCATATCTGTCCCTTTACGGCTCGAAAAAGACTCGTGCGTTATGACTTTTCCACCCTCTAGTAAAAGTCGGGTCCCTGGCCCCTCTCCTGTAGAGGTCTTCAGTTCAAATTTGGAAACAGAAGCGATGGAAGGCAGGGCCTCCCCACGGAAGCCTAGCGTACGAATCCTGAATAAATCATTTTCATCTTTGATCTTACTGGTCGCATGCCTGTGAAAAGCATTCAAGGCATCATCGTCTTCCATCCCATCACCATTATCAATAATGCGGATCGATTCCAAACCGGCTTCTGTCACATAAATCTCAATGACCGTACTGTTAGCATCTATAGAGTTTTCTACTAACTCTTTTACAACAGATGCGGGTCTCTCCACTACTTCTCCAGCAGCGATTTTATTGGATAATAGATCATCTAACAGTACAATTTTCCCCATGCTGATTTCTCCCCCCTACTTTAATTTTTTTTGCAATGCATATAAGGTATTTAAAGCTTCTAAAGGATTCATTTCTAATATGGATAAGGATTTTAGCTCTTCCGCTACCTTCCATTCTTTCGATTGTTTGGATGAAGTTGTTGTTTTTTCTTCCTTCACCTCAGTAAAGAAAGACAACTGTGCCAGCTCCGCCGGTCCTTCAGTCTTTGGATCAGCTTCTTTGGAAGAGATGGCTTTAGGTTTCTTGTCCCCTTGTTCCAATACATTTAAAATCTCTTCCGCACGCTTGATAACCGTCTCAGGCATATCAGCAAGCTTAGCAACATGAATACCGTAACTGCGATCAGCAGGGCCATCAACCACTTTATGAAGGAAAATCACATTCCCATTTTGTTCAACTGCACGAACGTGTACATTTTTCAGCTTGTCCAATTGTTTAGATAGGGCTGTCAATTCATGATAGTGTGTGGAGAACAATGTAGCCGCTCCAATATGATGGTGAATATATTCAATAATCGATTGTGCCAATGCCATCCCATCATAGGTGGACGTACCTCGGCCAATCTCATCAAATAAAAGCAAACTATTTTCAGTTGCATTTGAAATCGCATGGTTAGCTTCAAGCATTTCTACCATGAACGTACTTTGTCCTGATATCAAATCATCCGCCGCACCGATTCTCGTAAATACCTGGTCAAAAATAGGCAGAACGGCTTCATCAGCAGGTACAAAGCACCCAATTTGAGCCATTATAGGAGTAAGTGCAACCTGGCGCATATACGTACTGTTACCAGACATATTTGGTCCTGTGATTAATAATATCTCTTTCTTTTTATCCAAAAAGCAATCATTTGGTACATATTCAATAGCTTTCAAGACTTTTTCCACAACTGGATGTCTGCCATTTTTAATGCTCATTTGATGTGTATGAGAGAATTGTGGTTTTACATAGTGATATCGCTCACTGATGGTAGAGAAGCATTGTAAAACATCCAATTCACTGATTTCCATCGCCAATTTTTGCAGCCGTGGAATAT
>JAZUQD010000384.1:0-25108 GCA_045605505.1 Pradoshia sp. | reverse complement strand
TTCTTCAGGAGATAGCATGCGCTCATCTTTCATCGAATACGATTGTGCGTCTTGTTCTGAATGAGCATCATGCGGCTGTTCATCCATTGACAATACATTGGAAAAGAAGTTTTCATTCGTAATTTTGATAACCTCATCTTCAGGTATCCCAAGTTCCTCTGCAATCTCATCGGGTGTAATATTACGCATTTTCTTCTGTTCCAACGCTTCTATCGTCGAATCTATCAATTTTGCTTTTTCTCTCGTACTTCTAGGCAACCAATCTTCTTTTCGTAGTCCATCTATAATAGCTCCCCTAATTCGAAAGGAAGCATAGGTTTCAAATTTTAAATCACGAGATGGATCAAATTTTTCTAATGCGTCAAAAAGACCCATATTTCCCAAACTCCGTATATCATCCCTATTTACATTTTTAGGCAGGTTTACAGAGATCCGTTGAACATGATAACTGACCAATGGCAAGTATTTTTTTGCCAATATGTCTCCAGCCTGCGCGTCCCGGCCTTCAAGCCATTTCTGCCAATACGTTTGTTCTTCACCGGTATTCACTTGAGACATTTTGACCCTCCTTGATTTGGTTTATAATGGTAATACAATTATAACAAAAAGCCACATATACACATCCGACAAATTTCCCTTAATTTCGATTCATTGTCGTAGATTTTAAATATACTGACTGCCATGATTCACCGTGCGAATATGCAATACACTTGTCATCGGATTAAACTCAATTGTTCTTCCGCTATTCCCGCCAACTTCTTCAGCCATTAATTGGATATGATTCTCTTTTAGGTGTGTTTTAATGGCATGAACATTTCGCGGTCCAATCCTCATTAATTCACTTCCCGAACCATATGGAAACATTTGGGCTCCACCAGCAATCTTCGCCTTCAGTGTCTGTCTTTTTACACCTTTATTTTCTAATTGAGCGAGCATCTCAGGAATTGCCGTATCAGCATATTTAGCTTTATTAAACATTTTCCCTCTAGCAAGTGAGGAATCCGGAAGCATGACATGAGCCATACTGGCAACTTTTTGTGTTGAGCTGTACAGAACAACGCCAACACATGAACCAAGGCCAGCCGTTCTAATAATCGAATTCGTACATGCAATTTTCATATCTGCAATTCCAACCCGGATAATTTCATGATCATCAGATGGATTCATTCCATTTTCACTCCCAATGCGGTAAAGAGAGTAGCAAACGATTCAGGATCAGGAAGTAAAAAGAAATGTCCATTTAGATCCTTCTCATCTTCACTATCAAATTCAGTTAAGTCTGTATCAATGATAATCGCATAATCGCCAAGTTGAGAAAATTCCAATAAACCATCCCCTAATAGGGCTCCCACCATATCAATTCCCAATACAGGAACAGATGGGTAGATCTTCAGACCGGTAAAATCCGACAAGGCAGTTAGATAGGAACCCGACAAAATATTACCCATTTCCGTTAAAGCAGATAAGGCAACCTCATTGTCTGACGACTGATCAAAAGTAAATTGTTCAGAACCTATCATTTGATTGATAAACCGGGCGGCCTGGGATCGGGATAGGATAAAATACATATTGCCAGTGATATCTCCTTCAATTCGTAAGTAAACACTTGCGACTACATTATCTGCTCCTCCTGCCAGCTCCATTGTTTCGTCAAATGTAGCAATTCGTACGGAGGGAACGCTCATCATGACCCGTTTGTTCACTAAGCGTGACAAAGCAGTGGCAGCATTGCCTGCTCCGATATTCCCTATTTCCTTTAATGTATCCAATTGGAGAGCTGTAATGGAATCAAAATATGACATGTGATTCTTCCTCTTCCTATATAGATTGTGCGGTTCCTAGTTCTTGTAAAATCCGTTCAAGCTTAATCAGGATGAGCAGTCGTTTATCTATTTTGGCAACCCCATCTATAAAATCAATTTCCTGAAGACCTACCACCTTCGGCTGTGGTTCCACCAAATCCGTCGGGAATTCCAATACATCTTTTGCTGAGTCCACAATTAATCCTACTTCAAACTGGTTATAAGAAATAATAATAATTCTGGTAGACTCATCATGCTCTTTCCTTTCAAGCCCGAATCGTATTCGAAGATCGATGATTGGCGTAATGGTTCCTTTAAGATTTATGACTCCCATCACAAAGTTTTCTACACCTGGAACTCTAGTAATATAGGGTACTTTTTCGATAGACATTACATATTCAACCGGTATGGCATATTCTTTGTCCACTAACTCAAATACAATTACTTTTAACATACGCTCATTCGTATTTTCAGCCACATAAATTCCTCCTTTCCTTTACTGCTTACTTAACAAGAGAATTGCAATCTAAGATTAAAGCTACTTGTCCATCTCCGAGAATCGTCGCACCTGACAGTGCAAAAACAGAGTTTAAGTAGTTACCCAATGATTTTAAAACGATTTCCTGCTGTCCAATAAACGAATTAACGACTAATCCAGCCATTTTATCTCCATTTCGAACAATAACTAGTGACAGAAATTCCTCTTCCTCCCGGGTCACAGGAATCGATAAAATAGAATGTAAGTAAACAAGCGGAATAATTTTGCCTCTAAAATCAATAACATCCTGGTTATGAGACTTTAATATATCTGTTTTTTTAACAATATAGGTCTCAATTATGGATGATAACGGAATTGCGTACTTTTCATGCTGAACTTCAACAAGCATGACGGAAATAATAGATAGAGTAAGAGGCAATTTTACAGAAAATATCGACCCGTAACCAAGACGCGAGTGAATGGATACGCTCCCACCAAGAGATTCAATTGTATTTTTTACGACATCTAGTCCAACGCCCCGGCCTGAAATATCAGAGATTTCTTTAGCAGTGGAGAAACCGGAAGCAAAAATAAGTTCATTTTTTTGCCGCTCTGTCATTGCTTCAGCTTGTTCGACTGTAATAATTCCTTTATCCAATGCTTTTCTTACAACTACATCGGTATTGATGCCAGCGCCGTCATCTTCAATTTCAATAAAAACGTGGTTTCCACTATGATAAGCCTTCAAGATTACAGTGCCTTGCTCAGGCTTGCCTTTTTCACGTCTGGCTTCCGGTGTTTCGATGCCATGATCCAGGGCATTTCGTAGGAGATGCAGGAGCGGATCACCAATTTCATCAATAACGGTCCGATCTAACTCTGTATCCGCCCCGACAATTTCTAGTCGAATTTTCTTGTTTAAATCTCGGGCAAGCTGTCTAACCATACGAGGAAAACGATTAAAGACCGTTTCCACTGGTACCATTCGCATATTTAAGATAATCGTTTGCATATCCCCTGATGTTCTTGTCATCCGTTCAACCGTCTCAAATAGCTCAGGATTATTAAGATCTTTTGAAATTTGTTCAAGTCTACCCCTATCAATCACTAACTCTTCAAATAGGTTCATCAATATATCTAGGCGCTCAATATTTACACGAATTGTCTTATTATGAGCTATAGCTGTCTTTCCAGACACTGCCTTTTGTTCTTCTTTATCCTCTGTCTGATTGGCCGGATTCTTCATTGCCAGCACCAGGTTCTCATTCTCCAGTTTGTTAGTGTCTTTATGGCTTTCTTTTTCAGATGTTTTATTTATCACCGGCAGAACTTGAACAGATTCAATTTCAGATACCTTATTTATTTTCTGCTCAATATCCGTTGCAGATTGTTTTGTTAGCAAGGTCGCCGTAAATTCTTGTTCAAACTTTTCTTCCTCAAGATTATCTACGGAAGGGACAGACTTAATAACCTCACCCAGTTCAGCGAAAATTTCATATACCATAAAAACTCTGACTGCTTTTAAGATACAATCATCCTTTAAGATTACCTTTACAGCGTATGCTTGGTACCCTTGTTCGATGGATTGTTCCAATACCGTCCATTCATATTCATCATAAGCTTCCGCACCAGATTGAGTTTCTCCCGGAGTGCTTGACGAATCATCCTCCGTAACTGGACTTGTTATCATTATTCGTTCACGAGTCGCAATTTTTTCTAATTTTTCTATTGTTAGAGAGACATCTCTTTTCCCATCTCCACCATCTGCAATCGATAAAACCATGGCTTCAAGATCGTCAACAACTAAAAATACAACATCCAAAATAGCGGTATTCACTTTTATTCGCTCATTTCTGATTTCATCCAACACATTTTCCATCTGATGAGTCAAACGCGCCAAATCATCAAACCCCATGGTCGCAGACATCCCTTTTAACGTATGGGCTGCACGGAAAATTTCATTTACAATCGTTAAATCACCATCATGTTTTTCCAGTTCTAATAATTGTTCATTACAAGTTTGCAAGTGTTCTTTGCTTTCTTCTATGAAAACCTCTAAATATTGATTTAAATCCATACCAACTCACCTCTCACTCTTACAAATTTCATTTAATGCTCCTGCTATCTTGTATAAAGGCATAACTTCATCTACCATTCCAGTTGCAACCGCAGATTTTGGCATACCGAAAACCACGCAAGTTTCTTCAGATTCGGCTATCACTATTGAACGTTTGTTCTTTTTTATATTCAAAATCCCATTTGATCCATCTGCACCCATCCCCGTCATAATAACCGCTATTTGCTCATATATCCGGGGCAGTTCGGAAACAGAATTTAACAAGGTATCCACTGATGGACGATGGCCATTAATTGGTGGATTTTCATCCAATTTAGCAACTAACGCACCAGCATTTATCACAGCCGTCAAATGCAACCCACCTGGTGCGATATATGCTGTACCATTACGTAAGATTTCTCCGTCTTCAGCTTCCTTCACCCTTATTTTTGATAACTTGTTTAACCTGCTTGCCAGAGATTTCGTAAACCCTATCGGCATATGCTGAACAATCAGAATAGGCGCCCTGATTTCTCCACTCAATAGCGGCAGAACGCTATACAATGCCCGCGGCCCTCCGGTAGATGTTCCGATACAAACAATTTTCTGGCAATCCTTAGCAGCTATTAATTCAGTCATCCGAGAATCTTCCTTTTGTACCGGTTTCTCGGAATATATTGGGACAGTACGTGCAGTCAACAAGCTATCATTTTGTTTGAACACATCCATATTTACTTTGACAGCTTCCTTTACTTTCTCAATCATTTCCCGCTTAATTCTATGTAGATCCTGTGAAAATGATCCAGAAGGCTTCTCAATAAAATCAACTGCACCTAGCTCCATGCATTCCATAACCATGTCTACCCCCGACCGATTCGTTCCAGAAAGCATAACTACAGGGGTTGGATGTTTCCTCATAATTTCCTGCAAGGTCATAATACCGTCCATAACCGGCATATCAATATCAAGCGTAACCACATCAGGTTTAAACTTTTCGATTTTCAAAAGCCCGTCTGCACCATTCCGGGCAATAGACACCACTTCTATCTGTTCATCTTCTTGAAGAATTTCTGTAATTAACTTCCTCATAAAAGGTGAGTCTTCAACTATTAAGACTTTAATTGCATCCAATGTGTAAGACCTACCTTTCAAACAGAAAATTCTTCATCTTTTTCATAAACGAAACAGGCTGATTTGTCTCTTTTGCCAAGGCTCCCAGGTAATGTACAATGGTTTTTTTTAGAGCCTCACTTGCTGGGGAAGATGTATTTAATAAGATAAATGGAATTTGCCTAATCACTGCTTTATGTACAGATTTATCATCAGGTAAAACACCAAGCGCCAAAATCTCTTTATGTAAAAATTGATGTGCAGCTCTCGTTAAACGCATGAGAACTTCATTGCCTTCCCTGCGACTTGAAGCCCGGTTACACAGTAGATAGAACGGTACATCTGTACTGCTAACAAGATACTTCATCATCGAATACGCATCTGTTATAGCAGTTGGCTCAGGAGTGGTAATAAAGATCAACTCCTGAGCTGAAACGATAAATTGTAAGGTTTGTTCTGATATTCCAGCACCCATATCTAAAATAATAAAATCATAATCTTCCAGAATGCTTTGAAACTGATAACTAAAATGATCAAATTGTTTTTGATCCATCTTAAATAAATCTGACAACCCTGTCCCACCCGGAATATAATGAATCCCTTCAGGCCCTGAAGAAATGGCCATTCTTAAGGGAATTCCTTCATTAAAATGATCGGCTATAGTATATCTGCCCGCTTGGCCGATTAAGATATTGATGTTCCCCATACCAACATCAATATCCATGATTAATACTTTTTTATTTTGCTTGGCAAGTCCAATTGAAAAATTCAATGAAAAATTTGATTTACCGACTCCGCCTTTTCCACTGACAACAGCGATGACTCTTGCAGCACATCCATCTTTTTCTTTTAGAATTCTTTGCCTCAGCAGTTCAGCTTGGTCGTGCATATAAATAACCTCCACAAACTGTTTTAACGATTTTCTCCGGTGTGGCAGCAACAATATCATCAGGTACATCCTGTCCATTTGTCATATAAATGACTGGCACCTGATGGTTTAAAATAAAATTCAGAATGGAACCATGATAAGCTGTTTCATCTATTTTAGTAAAAATGACACCTTGTATCGGAATAATGGAAAACTGATTATAAATCCTATCCATATCGTGGGCTTTGGAAGTTATAGAAAGAACAAGGTACGTCTCCATATCCATATCAAAATCAATCAAGCCCTTGAGATCCTCAACAAAATCCTGATTCCGATAATTACGGCCTGCTGTATCAATAAATACATAATCATAATGAGCAAAACGTTTAGCCGCCTGTTTAAAATCCTCCATGTTATAGGCCACTTCGACTGGAACTCTCAGTATCTCTGCATATGTTTTCAGTTGTTCAATAGCGGCTATTCTATAGGTATCAGTCGTGATAAACGCAATCTGTTTATTATGTTTCATGACATATTCTGCTGCAATCTTCGCAATGGTCGTAGTCTTTCCAACTCCGGTAGGACCCACGATATTTACATATTTCCTCTTAAATAATCCCACATCATTTGGTACATGATTCGTTAATTGATCGACTAAGTAGGAATTAACCAGATCTTGTAAATCACGTTCCGTTATTTCATCTGAGTTCCTATTATTTCTCCATCTTTCCAATAAATAATCCATTAGTTTATCGGTTAAATGTTTATCCAATTCTATTTTGACAAGCTTTTTGTATACTTTTCTTAATTGATCCGGATATAAACTATACTTAGATTCGAATGAAAGCATTTGTTTCATTTCCTGCAGTTCATTAAGTATGTCTTTTGAAGGAATTTCACTATCTTTGAAATCGGCTGCTTGAACAGGCTTTACAATGGATTCACTTTTGAATGGTCGTTTTAGTTCATTGTTAACCTTTGTATATGTCGGCTTTTTACTATCCACGGTATCGGGATCAATCGTGGCAATCACTTCAAAAGTTTTCTTTTTAAATAGACCAAGTATCCCATTGCTATTAACCACTTTTGAATTCAAAATCACGGCATCATCACCAAATTCTGTCCGTATTTTGCTCATCACATCTTGCATGGATATCCCAGTAAATTTCTTCACTTTCATTCAGCATTCACCATCCCTACGCTTTGTATCTCCACATTGGCTTCCAACTCGTTGTACGATAAAACTGGAAGCTGCGGAAAATATCTTTCTGTCAGTTGGCGTACATACATCCTTACAGCTGGTGAACATAGCAATACAGGTGCTTGATCGAGCATTGTATGCTCCTCCAACTTTCCGGTTACTGATTCAAGGATTTTCTGTGAATCGTTTGGATCAATGGATAGATAATTACCTTGTTCAGTTTGTTGAACACTGTCTGCTATTATTTTTTCTACTCTTCCAGAAAGAGTTAATACTTTTAAATTATCCCCCATAACATATTGGTTGGTAATTTGACGGGCCAGTGCCTGTCTGACATATTCCGCTAAAATATCTGTATCATTCGTCATCCTGCCAAAATCAGCTAATGTTTCAAAAATAATTGGTAAATTCCTAATTGAAACCTTTTCTCTTAATAATTTTGCCAGCACTTTTTGTATGTCACCGACTGACAATGGGTTTGGTGTAACTTCCTCTATTAAAATAGGTGAAGACTCTCTGAGATGCTCGATTAATTGTTTTGTTTCCTGACGTCCGATCAAATCAGCTGCATTTGTTTTAATAATCTCTGTAATATGTGTAGAGACAACCGATGGCGGATCTACGACTGTGTAACCGAGCATTTCAGCATATTCCTTCGTCTCTTCTGTAATCCATTTAGCTGGCAACCCAAAGGAGGGTTCAATTGTATCAATTCCATCTATTGAGTCATCATCCATTCCCGGTGCCATTGCTAAGTAGTGGTCTAACAAAAGTTCACCTCTTGCCATTTCAGCACCTTTAATTTTCAATCTGTATTCATTGGGTTTAAGCTGAATATTATCTCTGATTCTCACAACTGGAATAACCAGACCCAACTCGATCGCAAGCTGCCTGCGAATCATAACTACTCGATCCAGAAGATCACCGCCCTGATTAGCATCTGCTAACGGAATCAGCCCATATCCAAATTCAAATTCAATTGGGTCAATACTGAGAAGGCTAATCACGCTTTCAGGACTTTTCATTTCTTCTGTCTCTACGGTTTCATCCACTTCAGGTACAGCAAGGGTACGATTATTTTTCTGAACAGAAGACGCTTTATATGCACCCAAAGCCAATAAGCCCGAAATAAACAGTGTTAAAAAATTATTGATCGGTGTAAATAGACCTAATAATAGAATAGTCCCGGCAGCAATATACAGCATTTGTGGATAAGCAAATAGCTGGGAGGTAATATCAGATGCGAGATTGCCATCTGATGCCGCCCTCGTGACGATAATCCCTGTTGCTGTTGAGATCAGTAAGGCAGGCACTTGGCTGACAATCCCGTCCCCTACAGATAAAAGAGAAAATTTTACAGCTGCTTCACCAAATGATAAATCCATTTGCATAACACCGATGATCATTCCAAATATCAGGTTGATCAAAACGATAATGATACTGGCTATGGCATCCCCTTTAACAAACTTACTGGCTCCATCCATCGAACCAAAAAAATCAGCTTCTCTTGACACCTTTTCACGTCTGGTTCTTGCTTCTTGTTCAGAAATCATTCCGGCATTTAAATCAGCATCAATGCTCATTTGTTTACCTGGCATTGCGTCGAGCGTAAAACGGGCTGCCACTTCCGCAACACGTTCAGCTCCTTTCGTAATCACAATGAATTGAATGATAATCAGAATTAAGAATACAACCAAACCGACAATTACCTGACCTCCGACCACAAAGTCCCCAAACACATGAACGACTCCACCAGCATCCCCATGTGTCAGTATGGCTCTTGTCGTGGAAATATTAAGGCCAAGCCTAAACAAGGTAAGGAGCAAAAGAAGAGAAGGGAAAATCGAGAATTGTAATGGTTCCTGCGTATTCATTGAAGTCAATAATACTAATAAGGCAAGAGATATATTGACCATGATTAGAAAACTAATTAACCATGTTGGTAAAGGAATAATCAACATGGCTACGATCATGATGACGGCTATTAAAACGGAAAAATCTCTTGCTCGCATACTTGTTCTCTCCTAACGGGTAATAAAGTGAAACATACTTTATAAAAATCAAAATTTATCTTTCTACTATGTCAACTGGCCTGTGAACGTATCGGTTGGAACATTTCTCTAAGACTTGTCTTTCATTTTATAAACATAAGCTAAAATTTCAGCCACCCCTTTATAAAATTCCTCCGGTATAGCCTGTCCAATTTCCGCCTGATCGTACAATGCTCGTGCCAACGGTCTGTTTTCCATCATAGGTATATCATTTTCTTTGGCAACAAGCTTAATTTTTTGGGCAACAAAATCCAAACCTTTCCCGAGGACATAAGGAGCATCCAGTTTATTTTCATCGTACTTTAATGCGATGGCATAATGGGTTGGATTTGTAATGACAACATCTGCTTTCGGAATTTCCTGCATCATTCTCGACATGGCCATTTCTCTTTGTTTTTGCTTGATTCGAGACTTTATAATAGGATCGCCCTCACTTGTTTTATACTCCTGTTTAATATCCTGCTTAGACATTCGGATACTTTTTTCAAAATCAAATCGTTGATAAAGATAATCGAGCAGGGCTAAAAATAATAAAGCTCCCGAAGCAAACAAACCGGTTCTCACTGTTATATCTGCAAGTGTAATTAAGGATGCCCCCAGGTTCTTAGTAGAAAGCATCATAATTTCGTCCAACCGAGACCATATGCAATAGAACGTTACACCCCCGATGATCGCAATTTTTAAAATTGATTTAAGCATTTCTACGATGGCCCTCATGGAAAAAATTCGTTTAAACCCTTTAATGGGATCAATTTTTTCTAACTTAAATTGAATGGTCTCTGTTGAAAACAAGGCTCCCACCTGGGCGAAATTTGCAAGGATACCTGCCACAAATGCAGCCATCATAATGGGCCCCAAAATAATAGCCATTTGCTTCAGAATATCTATGAACATTAAATACAAGTCACCTTCTGAAAATGTGATTGTTGATGAAAGATTGAGTGGATATTTAAAAAGGGCAATTAACCTATCTTTTAAAAATCCGCCGGCTATATATAAAAAGAAAAATACTCCCAGCAAAACAACCGCTGTATTAATATCCTGACTTTTGGCAACCTGTCCTTTTTTTCTCGCATCCTGTCGTTTTTTAGGAGTAGCTTTCTCCGTTTTTTCTCCAGAGAAAAATTGCAAATCCAATTTTAATAGAGTCATATCAACTTCCTCCAAACAGATGCATAAGGGAACGCATTCCTTCCAACGTTGTATTCAATAGCCCCTTCACCAGTAGTAACGTAGTTCCCATTGTAATGATAATTAGAATAAAACTAACGAATATCTTGATTGGAAAGCCAATCACAAATATATTCATTTGTGGGACTGTTCTGGCTACTATTCCAAGGGCTATATCCACTAAAAATAAACTTCCCACAATCGGTATCGACATTTGAAAGGCAATAATAAATGACTGCGTAAAAAAATGGACCATCAGTGTCAGTATTTGCTCATTTCCAAATGGAAGAAAATCTGTAGACAGCGGAATAAATTCATAACTGTAAAAAATTCCATCTAGTAATAGATGATGCCCATCAATGGCTAACAAAAAAAGAAGGGCAAACGTATATAAATATTGGCCCATAATGGGGCTTTGAGCACCTGTTTGAGGGTCGATGACATTTGCCATTGAAAAACCCATTTGAAAATCAATGAATCCGCCGGCTGTTTGAACAGCCGTGAACATCATATAAGCAAAGAACCCAATCATTAACCCGACTAAGCATTCTTTTACTACTAATAAAAGATATAAACTGTCTATCTCAAATCCAGGTGATGAGACCGTATAATACATAATCCAAGCAAGCAACGCACTGATTCCAATACGATGCTGAGCAGGAAGCGTCCTATGAGAGAAAATAGGCATTGTAATAAAAAAGGATGCGATGCGAACGAAAATCAATAAATAACTACTAAACTTTGGTATGATTTCTTCCATACTTTATCCTACAAACTTCGTTAAATTATTAAAAATATCTGCCGTATACGACAGCATTTTGCTCAGCATCCAAGGGCCAAAAAATACAATTCCCAGCAAAACAGCAACAATTTTTGGTATAAAGGCCAATGTTTGCTCCTGGATTTGTGTGGTTGCCTGAAAAATACTGACAATTAATCCTATACCTAAAGCCAATATTAATAAGGGAGCACTTATGATCAATACGGTATAAATCCCCTTCTCCGCTAAAGAAATGACTACTTCTGATGTCATCTTTTTCTCACCTGCCTAAAAACTTTGTAATAAGGATTTAACAACCAAATACCATCCATCGACCATGACAAACAGCAAAATTTTAAAGGGTAACGAGATCATTACCGGCGGCAACATCATCATTCCCATAGACATCAGAACACTTGCTACTATCATGTCTATTACCAGAAAGGGAATGAATATCATAAATCCAATCTGAAAAGCTGTTTTCATTTCACTGATTGCAAAAGCAGGTACAAGGGTTGTCAGCGGGATGTCTTCGATTTTTTCTGGAGTCTCCGCTTTTGAATATTCCAAAAACAGCTGCAAATCCTTTTGTCTCGTATGTTTACTCATGAATTCCTTAAAGGGTCCTGCCGCTTTTTCATAGGCCTCTTCCAATTTGATTTCATCCTTAAAAAGTGGTTGAAGTGCCTCGTCATTCACTTCAGAAAAAACGGGAGCCATCACGAAAAAAGTTATGAAAAGTGACAAACCGATTAATACTTGCGTAGGTGGCATCTGCTGAGTCGATAAGGCAGTCCTTACAAACCCCAAAACGATGACAATTCTTGTAAAACAGGTCATTAAGATTAAAATACTGGGCGCAAGAGAAAGTACAGTCAATACCAGGAGTAACTTAACTGATGTTGATACAGTGGCGGCATCCCCACTACTAAAAAGATTCATTAAGTCATTCATCCCGGTGCGTTCCTTTCTTACTTATGTCTTCTTTAACCTTTTGACGATCTTTCTTTAACTCTTCCAATTGTTCCTGAAAGTGACTTGAGAATGATTGAGGAATTTGTTTGGGAGATTTTAATTTCCATTTATCCATAAGCTTCGTAGCAAAATCCATCGGTACCAACTGCTGGTCAACTTTCTCATTATGTTCTTTCATTAATCGGTTGTACTCTTCCCTATCATCAATTACATTGAGTAACTGTACCGTGTCCCCGACCCCTACAATGTAAATCGTTTCCCCAATTCTAACCATTTGAACGGAACGATTTCCTCCTAGAGGAGTACCCCCGATATTTTCGATGATCCGGCCATGTTGATACCCGCGGTTTTTTTTATTGATGACACGCAAAAGCACAAACAACAAGCCTGCGACAAAAAGTAAGGCAAAAAACATTCTAAAGATATCGCCAAAAGAAATTCCCACATCACTTGTCTCTTTCTCATCTGTTTCAGGGGTTTGATTGGTATTGGTATCGCCAGTATTCCCTGATTCCGCATTATCATCTTTATTATTAAAATAACTGTCTACACTTTGATTGCTATTGTCCGTCGCCGCACTCACAATAATTCCCTTATAAAGTGAAACAACGGCCAAACTCAAAATGAAAATTAGGATCAATTTTTTATAGCTTGGCTTACGTTGCACGTTTATTTCTCCTTTTTAAGACAAAGCTTTGCTAATTGCCTCTAATACACGATCAGCAGCAAAAGGTTTTACTATAAAATCTTTTGCGCCTGCCTGAATGGCATCAATAACCATAGCCTGCTGGCCCATTGCAGAACACATAATAATCTTGGCATTGGGATTTAATTTGCGTATTTCTCTCAATGCGGTAATTCCGTCCATCTCCGGCATTGTAATATCCATTGTAACTAAATCAGGCATTGTTTCTTTATACAGCTCAATTGCCTGTTGACCGTCCGCTCCTTCACCCACCACTTCATATCCATTTTTAACCAATATGTCTTTAATCATCATTCTCATAAATGCTGCATCATCCACTACTAAAATTTTATGTGCCATTCTATTTTCCTCCAGCTTACTTTAATTTTTTCAAGCGATCGGTTTTGCTGATGATATCCGTTACCCGAACACCAAAGTTTTCATCAATTACAACTACTTCCCCTTTAGCAATCAATCGATTATTCACCAAAATATCGACAGGTTCTCCCGCTAATTTATCCAATTCAATAATAGAACCTGAAGACAATCCAAGAATTTCTTTAACAGATCGATTGGTTCTACCCAGTTCAACCGTTACTTGCAAAGGAATATCCAGTAACATATTGAGATTATTAGCTTCTTTCTCCTCCAGTTGATGTACCGGTTCGAATTCCGAAAACGTAGCAGGCTGCACCTGGACAGGCTGACTATTCACTACAGAATTCATTCCAAGATGCTGATTGCTTTGCATGTATTGCTGAGACTCACCTTTCAACCTATCATCTTCATAAATACGCTGCTCCTGATAAGCCCTATTAGAAGTCGTATCTGGCATTAACACGTCTCCTACAATAGCATCTGGTTCCTCTCCCTTCATGGAATCAGTAGCCGAATGCGCTTTGGTAGGTGTATCCACATTGCCATACGTTTGACCCAACAACTCACCTACTAAACTTCTGGCAAAATCTGCAGGTAATAATTGCATAATATACGAATCGATTAAATTACCAATCTTCAATCTAAACGATACTTTAACTAGCAATTCATCCTTTGGAATAACATCATGCCCTGCTCCCTCAGGTAAATCAATAAGTTCTATTGAAGGAGGTGAAATGTCAACACGTTTATTAAAAACCGTAGACATAGAGGTTGCGGCAGAACCCATCATTTGATTCATGGCTTCCTGTACAGCACTGAGATGGATCTCTGATAAGTCAGTGGCCGGAGATTGCCCATCTCCTCCGAGCATCAAATCAGCAATAATAGCTGCATCTGACTGCTTTATGACTAGTAGATTAGCTCCGATAAATCCTTCTGTATATTCCACTTGAATAGCTACATATGGCTGCGGAAATTCCTCCGCCAGTTTTTCACTGGCAATTAAGGATACTAAGGGAGTTGTGATAGCCACTTTTTGATTTAATAGCATCGATAGAGCCGTCGCTGAACTACCGAACGAAATATTCCCTATTTCCCCAAGAGTATCCTGCTCCATTGTTGAAAAATAATCTCCTATCATTGGAGCAGCACTGAAGTCATCCTGCCCCGAGCTATCTAATAAGGCATCAATCTCTTCTTGTGTAAGTCTTTCATTATTCATCTATCTCGTCTCCCCCTTTCAAGTTCTCTAATATTTGAATACCAATCTTCTTATTTACCTTACCTGCCTGTCCAAGAAATTTAGGCACATCACCAACAGATATCACAACCGGACGGTCAATCGGCTGGCCTAACTCAATGACATCTCCTTCAGAAAGGTTTAAGAAATCCTGAATTGAAATATCAGCAGTGCCCAATTGAACAACCAGAGGTAACTCCGCTGTGCGAACACGTTGTTCCAACATTTTCGATTCATTCGGTTCTCTTGTCTTTTTGCTTGTATGCATCCAATAGTGTACGGATAGTTTAGGTATGATTGGTTCCAATACAACATGCGGTATGCATATATTGATCATTCCGCTAACCTCACCAATTGCGATATTTAATGAAATAACAACAACCGTATCATTAGGGGAAACCATTTGTAGAAATTGCGGATTTACTTCAAATTCAGATAATTCCGTGTTTATATCTGCAATGGTCGACCAAGCTTCTTTTAAATTTTCAAAAGCACGCTCAAACAGGTTGGACATAATTTTTGTTTCAATTTCTGTAAGGCTTTCTACTTTATTAAAACTTGCCCCTCTGCCGCCCAGCACCCTGTCTAGCATGGTATAGGCTATATTAGGGTTAACTTCCATTAGGATTCGTCCATCTAAAGGAGGAACCTCAAAAACATTCAATATGGTCATTTTAGGCACAGAGCGTATAAATTCCTCATATGGAAGCTGATCTGCTGAAGCCACACTAATATTGACATATGTACGTAGTTGCGCTGAAAAATAAGTGGTCAATAAACGCGCAAAATTCTCATGTATTCTCGTTAAATTCCGAATCTGATCTTTGGAAAAACGTAAGGCTCTTTTAAAATCGTAAACTCTTACTTTTCTTTCATTTTCTTCCTTCTTTAATTCATCAGCATCCATTTCACCCGTTGATAATGCTGATAATAGTGCATCAATTTCATTCTGAGATAAAACCTCGCCAGACAATCGAATCACCTCCGTAGTTTCAAATACTATTATGTTGCTTTTTTATTGGAGAATGGACGAGGTTGTATAAATTTCAATAACCTTGCCTTCCTGCATCAGCCCATTTACTTGTGCCTTAAGTTTATTTTCGAATTCCAGTTTGCCTTTTTTATCATTAAGTTGATCAGCTTTCATTTCCGCTAACTCCGTAATAACGATATCATTTACCTGAAAAATTCGTTTGTCCAATTCTTCTTTTGCTTTTTTATTATCTGTTTCCATCATGTACGATACACGGATTAACGTATCATCCGCTAAGTTAGTCGTAATTTCGGGTATTTCAACGGAATATTTAATAACTTCATCAATACTTGGCTCTTTTTCAGAAGATTGGTCTGTATTATTCATTAAGACAACCACTCCGATAATCCCCAGCAAAGAAATTGCTGCCAGAAAAACAAGTATGATTGTCATCATTTTATTCTTCATTGTCATCCTCCTGGTCATGCTGATGCCCTAAAACATTTATGCTGCGATAAAAATGATTAATTGAATGGATAATCTCATCCTCAGCGTTCGCTACGATCAGCTTTTTGCCATTCGTCAGCGTAATGGTTGTATCAGGATTGGCTTCTACGGATTCAATATATAAAGCATTTAAAAAATAGGTCTTCCCGTTCAATTTCGTTACCAATATCATAATTGGGAGGGCTAAAGAATCATTTTAGCCCCTGCCTCCTTTACTCATTACCTTTTAAGATTAACTAATTCCTGCAGTATCTCATCGGATGTTGTAATAATTCGTGTGTTCGCCTGAAAACCACGCTGTGCCACAATCATCTCCGTAAATTCCTCTGACAAATCCACATTTGACATTTCAAGTCGCCCCGATGAAAGTTTCCCTCTTCCATCTGTATCAGCTGTTCCAATATTCGGAGTACCAGAGTTTACAGATTCCTGGAATGTATTATTTCCAGCCTTTGTTAAACCGGCCGGATTGTTAAATTTAGCAATGGTAATCGTTCCAAGGTCTACATTAGCTCCATTAGCATCGACACCCGTAATCTTGCCGCCCTGGCCGATGCTAAAGCTTGCTACACCTGAAATGATGATATCCCCTTGTTCCCCTTGCACCTTAAATCCTTCACTCGTAACCAGCACGCCATCCTCATCTAAATAAAAATTCCCAGCACGCGTGTAAAATTCTGCATTTCCATTTTTAACAGCAAAATATCCGTCACCTTCAATGGAAAGATCCAGTGTACGATTCGTCGTTTGGGCACTTCCCTGAGTATCGATATTATCTATAGAAGCCAAAGAGCTGCCAAGCCCGACTTGTACGGCATTTGTTCCGCCCTTGTCAGCTGTAGCTGCACTGGCTCCTGAAACTGTTTGGCTCATTGTATCTTTAAATGTTACCCTGCCTTTTTTATAACCATATGTGTTCACATTTGCGATATTATTCCCGATCACATCCAGTTTTGTTTGGAAGTTTTTTAATCCGCTAATACCAGAGTACATGGAACGTAACATAGTATTTTCCCCTTTCAACTTGGCTGTATCAGTCATTCAACAGCCACGGCTTCCTCAACCCGAGGTCCAGCCAATTCCTAATTTAATTTAAAATAATTGCCCCATTAATATTGGTGAAGATTTGCGTGCCCGCTTCTGCTTTATCCATCGCTGTAATCACTGTATTATTTTTGGCATTGACAATAAGCGCTGCATTATCCATTAAAACCAGTGATTCGTTTAAACCCTTTCGCCTTGCTTCTGCAAGCTTTTCCTCAAGCTGGCCCCACTGTTGTTCATTAATCTGTAAATTCCGCTGTTGAATTCGCTGTTCTGCGTGTTTACTGATTGTAATCCCTTTATTACTTTGATCTATTGCCGGCCTAAGAAAGCTTTCAAATGATTCTTTTCCACTATTCTGTTGTACTTTTTGCTGGTTTTTTAGTGGATTAGCAACTTGTGTAAGCGGCCTGTAACTAATACGTTGGTCCATTGACTTCGCCTCTTCTTTATCCTACTTTAATCAACTGATTTAGAAGCAATGCTGTTTTCGCTTCGTCATTCACCTCGAGTTTAACCTGACCATCCTTTTGGAAGACCGAGGAGACAAGCGCATTACGTTCTGTTCCTTCAGCATCTAGCCAGCTCACTTGTTTCCCAATTAAACGGCTCGCTTCAACAAGGCTGTTTCCTGCTGAAAGCTCGTTTACAGAAGAAATATTCGCGGGCTCTAAAACAGTTCCGTCTTCAAGAATAAACTTCACACTATCCTCCACAAACTGAATGGATTTTACATTACCAGTACCTTCTTTTACTTCTGTTTGATTGCTTTCATTATTGGTTTTTGCTATTTTATGATAGGTTACTTCTTGCCCAACTAACTGAGAATACGTGATTAATAGGTTTTGATTTTGAGATTCTAAAAAGTTCCCTAATGTTGTATTCATATTTGTCATTTGCTCAAGGCTCGAAAAGGTTGCCATTTGTGCGATAAATTCAGTGTTTTCCATGGGGCTGGTTGGGTCCTGATTTTGTAATTGAGTCAGCAATAACTTCAGGAAATCATCTTTATCCAAGTTATTCTTCACTTCCCTTGGTTGAGACTGCAGGGAACTATATAAGAGACTTGTATCTATTGTTGTCAATGTAACTCCTCCTATATCTCTTGATTAATCATCGAGTCTTCGAGAACACTTAAAAACCCTGTGTATGATTCTTCTTCCATGTCGTCAAAATGATCCTCAGCAAGATTTTCATTCTGATGATCTCTTCTCTTTTCTCGATTTGATTCTTCCTGATGCTGTGCGTCAGCTTTTTGTTCAAACTCTATTTTGTCTAGTTGAATGCCTTGTGACGATAGGGACACTCTTAACCCTTGGATTTGCGACTCTATTAGCTCTTTTCCACTTTGAGTGTTGGCCATTATTCTAGCCACCATTTTGCCGTCTTTTTGCATGAGTTCAATTTGTAATGTCCCGAGATTTTCCGGTGTTAATCTGACAAGCAATCTCTGGACCCCATTTTGATTCGTATAATTTGCTCTAGACAATATAGATTCAAATGTTTTTATGAACTCATCCGCTCCAAGTGCCTGCCCATTTTTTTCAAGGACCAAGGTCGAACTCAGCTGCTGTGTTTGCAATTGAAGTTCACCAATTATAACGGTTTGATTTAACGGTATGTCCGGATTTTTATTCATTATTGGATTGTATATCATAGGATTCCCGCTGTTTTTGATGTTAATTGGAAGGTGTCCGGCTTGTTGATTGTATACTTTCATTCCTATATCTCTCATGAAGCCAGTATAGTTCTTCCTTACAGTAGATTCTTCTTGCTGCCCTTTTGCATGTATGCTTGACAGCTTATCCTTCCATTTCGATAAAAGGACAGTTAGTTCACTTACATTTTCTGCAACTTCTTGATTGAGTACTACATGCTCATTGCTCATAACAATCAATTTTCCAGCATTCAGCAGAGTAAGAAATGCTTGTTGTTTTTCACTTGTTAAACCTTCAAATGAGCTTGACAGCCCCCTATTTAAAAGGCCATTCAGTGTACCGATATCCTCATTTGATGGAGGTAATTTAGTAAAATCCGTTTGTTTAATTATGCTCTGGTCGCCCATTAATTGGTCTAACGCTTCTTTAATCGTTTCAGAGGGTTGACTGCCCAGTAGATTCTGAATAAATTCCAAGTTGCTGAGGTCACTCTGATCATGGTTAATCAGGAGATTTAATAAGGCAAATGCTCCATCCATTTCTTCAAGCCCCTCTATATCCAGAAAACTTAACGTAGCACCTAATTCCACACTTTCATCCGGATTTTCATCTAGTAGGATCTCTGGGTCCTCTTTTTGAGCGAGCCCCTTTTCAGTTTGAAGTATCGTTAGAAAATACTTGCCATCTGTTTTTTTGCTAATTAATTGAGAGTTATTTTTAGATATGTCTGTTGCTGCTTTTACCATTTGATTGTTAAGCAATACACCAGTCTGATTCATTCGTTCACCTCCTTTCTATTTTTTCGAACTCCCTTCTATTTCCTCTGCTTTTTCTTTTTCAGCCGTAATTTTCACCATTAACGCGGCTGCTTTCTTTGCTTCTAGTTTTTCCATAATGGCAGCCAGACTATCTGTTGTTATGGAGGAAAGTATCTTCACGGCTTCTTTCTCACTCATTTCTGCCACAATTAAGGCAGCTTGCTTAGGTGCCATTTTTTCGTAGGTGTCTACTATATCTTGAAATGACTTGGAGGTCTGTTCCTCTTTTTGATCAAGTTCTGATATCGTCTGCTCCAGTTGTTCTACCGTTAGCTGACTTCGCTTTAGCTCCTGCTCTTTGTTATCCAGAATTTTTTCCAGACTGGCTGCTTCATCCACTTGATCTTTCAGTTGAGACTTTAGCTTTGCTATCTCTTTCACATAGATGGCTTGATTCGTTTGATCCGTTTGTTTTTCTGCCTTCTCTTCTTTCTCACCTAAAAAAGGAATGTGTTCAACTAGTTTCTCGACTTGTCCACCTATACTTTTACCTGAAATAACTGCCGTGATTAACACAGCGCCAACGATAAATATTAGAACGATCAACATGATAAGAAACATATGCAACTTGCCTAATCCTTTATTTTCCTGTTCTTCCTTACGATCCAACTACTACGCCTCCATCATGAACGGCTCATATATTGTTGAATAGATATTTCATCCATTTGCCGGTTTTCTTCATATTTCATCGTATTAAAATATCTTTGAAAATCTTTTTCTTTTATTTTCTCGTATTTTTTCACTTCTACATTTTTCTCAATTAGAAGCTGATGATAGAATTGCATTTTTGATCGTGTTTCCATCACGCGCTTCTGATAATGCGCAATCATTTTTTCATGATTTTCCAAAAAGTTCTGATTATGCCTTACCTGCTGAACTGATAATCCAAGCTTTAATTGTTCTGATTGTAAATCCAATAATTCTTCTTTCTTTTTCAGCATTTGGTATAGATGCTCGGCTTCTGATTCAAATTCTTTTACTGCTTCTGTATATCTCGACTTGGAATCATTCTTTTCTTTTTCTTTTAACGTTAAAATCTTTTCAAATTTATACTGGTAGCGCATGAAGTCATCCACCCATTTCAATTAATAATTGCAATTGTTCGATACTCTGTTGTTCCGTAACTTTTTCATTAACACCCTGTTTTAAATACTCAATAATTGCTGGATATTTTTGAATTGCTTCATCAATGATTGGATTGGATCCTCTTTTATATGCACCAATATTAATTAAATCCTCAGCTTCCAGATAAGCAGACATGAACTGCCTGACCTTTTCAGCCGCTTTTGCATGAGCAGGGTCTATGATATGTGCCATGATTCTACTAATACTCTTTAAAATATTGATTGCCGGAAATTGTCCCTTATTGGCAAGATCCCTATCTAAAACAAAATGTCCATCCAATATTCCCCGTACTGTATCAGCAATAGGCTCATTCATATCATCGCCATCTACCAATACGGTATAAAAGGCCGTTATCGTCCCTTTGCTATTTGTACCAGTTCTCTCAAGCAATCTAGGAAGAATACTAAATACAGATGGAGTATATCCTTTTGTTGTTGGCGGTTCTCCAACAGCCAAGCCCAATTCTCTCTGTGCCATAGCCACCCTCGTAACGGAATCCATCATCAACATGACATTCATCCCTCGATCTCGGAAAAATTCTGCTATTGCGGTTGCCGTATAGGCCGCCTTGATTCTCATTAATGGCGGTTGATCTGAAGTGGCCACAACCACTATGGATCTTTTTAATCCTTCCGGACCTAAGTCTCTTTCAATAAATTCCCGGACCTCTCTGCCCCGCTCACCAACAAGAGCAATCACATTTAGATCAGCAGTTGTATTCCTAGCAATCATCCCCAGCAACGTACTTTTTCCTACTCCGCTTCCGGCAAATATACCAACTCTTTGGCCTTTTCCTACTGTTAATAGACTATCAATCATGCGGACACCTGTTTCAATACCTTCATCAATAGGAGGACGTGACAATGGATTGGGAGGATCCTGTTCTGTAGCCACCGAAGATAACCCGTATGGAAGCGCTCCTCCATCAAGCGGATTGCCAATTGCATCGAGTGCTTTTCCTATTAAACCCGTGCCCACTTTTATCTCAAGCGGCTTCCTGGTCGCTTCTACAATCGAACCGGGTGATATTTCACTAACGGCACTGTATGGCATTAAAATGACAATCTCATCTCGAAAACCCACTACTTCAGCCTTTATTTTTTGGTTTTTACCAGTATGAATCAAACACATATCTCCAATTGAGCTAGCCGGTCCCTGAGACTCAATCATAAGTCCAACTACCCTTTTAATTCGGCCATACCTTTTAAACGTATCAAGGTGATCAATTTGTTCTATTAATTGAGAGATAATCATGAGAGACCCTCCTCAAGTAATTCCAGCAGCTTAATCCTGACTTGCTCCAGCTGTTCATCCACACTTGCCACCAGCCGGCCATTCGAAGACTCGATTACACAACCACTCTCATCTAATTCATCATTCGGATAGATATAGAATTCTGTTTCTCTTGGGAACAGTGACATCAATTCCTTCTTATGAGAAAGGATAAATGAATAATGGAAGGGGTGAACATGTAGTTCAATATTTTTATATTCTCTTGCTTCCTTGATCGCCTTCTTGACAACAAGCAAGTAATCTTCTTTATTTTCGTTTAAGTGTTGATTCATGATTTTTTCAGCGGCTTTTATCCCTAGGTTCAAAATCGTGAATTCAGAACTCTCCACAATCGATAGATATTCATTTTTTGCATTTAGTACGGTCTCTTTTGCATGATCCAGCAGTTGTTTATATTCTATCTGAGCATCCATCAACCCTTGTTCCTTGCCAGTCAAATACCCTTCCTGCCTGGCTTCTTCCATGAGTATTTGCTTCTCTGTATTCCAGCGATCCACTTCTTCCTGGATCTGTAATTGGATTTGATCGGCTTGTTTCTGAGCTTCATCTATAATAGCTTCTGCCTTTTTCGTCGCTTCCATTACTTCCTGATCCCTACTCTGGGTTACCCGAACCTCACTATGAGTTGGCTCGTTGTATTCATTTATTATTTTCCTAATTTGAATTAACTTTTTATTTTTGTCATGTGTATCAGCCAAATGCGACTTTATTATTCTAGACAATAATGTCATCTCCCCCGCCACGGGCTAAAACAATTTCTCCAGCATCCTCAAGGCGTCGAATGATCGCGACAATTCTTGATTGCGCTTCTTCCACATCACGTAAGCGAACTGGTCCCATAAATTCCATCTCTTCCGTAAATGTTTCGACCATACGTTTGGACATATTTTTATAAACGATCTCTTTCACTTCTTCACTGGCCACTTTAAGGGACAGCATCAGATCTTCATTTTCTACATCTTTAATCACCCGCTGAATAGCTCTGTTATCCAGTGTCACGATATCTTCAAATACAAACATCCGTTTCTTAATTTCTTCAGCTAATTCTGGGTCCTGAATTTCTAAAGCATCTAAAATAGTTCTCTCTGTGGACCGGTCCACTCCATTTAAAACTTCAACGACCGCTTCTATTCCTCCGGTTTGTGTATAGTCTTGCGTTACAGTTGCGGAGAGTTTTCTTTCAAGAATCTGTTCTACCTCATTGATTATTTCAGGAGAAGTACTATCCATTAAAGCAATCCGTTTTGCAATGTCTGCCTGCATATCGTGTGGAAGCTCAGATAATATTTGCCCTGCCTGTCCTGCTTCCAAATACGATAAAATTAAGGCAATCGTTTGAGGATGTTCATTTTGTATAAAATTCAATATTTGGCCTGGGTCTGCCTTTCTAACAAAATCAAATGGTTTCACCTGCAGGGAAGAAGTCAACCTGTTAATGATCGCTTGCGCTTGGTCATTGCCCAATGCTTTTTCTAAAACAGTCTTCGCATAACCAATCCCACCTTGCGAAATATAATCCTGAGCAAGTGCAATTGTATGAAACTCATCGACAATGTCCTCTTTTTCTTTTGGACCCACCTTGCGGACGCCTGAAATTTCCAGGGTCAGCTTCTCAATTTCCTCTTCCGACAGATGCTTATAAACATTTGCAGAAACATCAGGTCCCATTGAAATAAGCAATACTGCAGCCTTCTGTTTACCAGTTAAACTGTTTTTCATATCTCTAATAGACATGTTTTTCTGACCCCCCTACTCTTCCGTTATCCATGATCTTAAGAGTTTCGCAAATTCATCCGGCTTTTCTTTTGCTAGTTTTTCAAGCTGTTTTCTTTTAATAGTCGCTTCTGACTCTGCTTCCTCTTCAATATTGGACACCACAACAGGAGGGATTGGTTCTTCATACTCATTTATCTCATCTTCTTTATTTTTACGTGATTTAATAATGAAAATAAGCAGGACAATGATCGCTAAAAGTAAAACACCACCAATTACATAAACCCACCAAGGTATACTACTGTTTGCTTGTTCACCAAATGTAACTTTTCCATTAAACGGTTGGACTGATATCGCAATTTTCTCCTCTAATTGTTCATCCGTAAGCGGATCATTACTTTCTGATTTATCAATACTTGTTCGAACAATTGTTCCTAGAATATCTTTAATATCAGTAATTCGTTCTTCAGGAAGAGAATTAGTGTCATCTGCTTTAGGTGGCTCCACCATGACCTGAATTCCAAGGTCTCTAACCTTGTATGGTGATTCACTAATCTCTTTACGTATTCTGTTTACCTCTTTATTAACGGTTTCCTCCGTCTTTTCATAATCTCCATTCCCATTTGATCCTTCCAGATATTGTGATCCGAGCGAATCTGAAGTATCTTCTGTGATAGGTGTACCGCCTTCTGATCCTGCCTCTCCCGTATAGGCTTCAGATAATTTTTGGGCGCTGACCGTCAATCCTTCCATGTTCTCTTCATCCACAGGTTCCACAAGATTTTCTTCTCTATTTTCTTGGGTAAAGTCTACATCTGCTGTTACAGAAACAATAACTTTATCGGTTCCCATAATCGTTCCTAGCATACCTTGGACGCGGCGTTGAATATCCTTTTCAATCTCTTTTTTTATTTCATTTTGAGAGGCGAAGCTATCCGAGCTGCTACTGCTATTATTTTTTAAGTCAAAGTACTCAAAATATTGATTCATGATGACGATATTATCTGTAGGGAGATTCGGGACGCTTTTCGAAACTAAATGATATAAGGCTTTTATTTGATCTTCCTCAAATTCCTGACCCGGTTTAGTATTCAATACAATAGATGCTGAAGCTTCTTCTTTCGTATCACTGACGAATACCCCCTTTTCAGGGAGCGTAAGAATGACCTCAGCCTCTTGAACACCTTCAATCCCTTTAATAAG
>JAZUQD010000383.1:0-1685 GCA_045605505.1 Pradoshia sp. | reverse complement strand
TTTTACAAGTCCTGCATTACGCAAGGGGGTAACCAATTGTTCCAAATAGTGTTCGGACAAATCATTTGATTGTGCTATTGATTTCAGGGAAGTAGGACCTTCTCCATGTTTCTTAGCTAATTCAATCATTATGGTAAGTCCATATCTTCCTTTGGTCGATATTTTCATTTCTTAGCACCTCAGCCTTACATTTAGTCTACAAAAGTATACCATACCTTAATTCATTGCCCATATTCAATGGCTCAACACAATTCTTATTCATTTTTTTCTCTTTTCTCTTTAATCATAGTAAAAAAAACCAATCTCGACTATAGGAAATCTCATGAAAGAGTGAAATTCTCTACTTTTTTACACAAACGAAAATATAGGAATACGCTCGGTTTATCGATATAATGAAATCATCTGGAAGCAAAGTGGAGGTAATTTATGTGAACACTGAACCACTCGCATATCGTATGCGCCCCAAAAACTTAGATGAAATCATTGGTCAAAAAGATTGCATAGGCAAACAAACCAGTTTATATAAAATGATTAAAAACGGACATGTCCCTTCCATGTTGTTATACGGTGAACCCGGAATTGGAAAAACATCTATTGCTTACGCGATAGCTGGAACAACCAAAATACCCTTTATTGCATTAAATGCAACCACCGCTGGCAAAAAAGACATTGAAGCAGTTGTGGATGAAACGCGTCTGACCGGACAGGTTATTCTATTTCTCGATGAGATCCACCGATTCAATAAGGCACAGCAGGATTATCTTCTTCCCCATGTGGAACGAGGAGATATTATATTAATCGGAGCCACAACAGAAAACCCCTTCCATGATGTCAATCCGGCTATACGGAGCCGTTGCGGTCAAATCAAGCAACTTAAACGGTTATCAGTAGAAGAAACCATCACATTGCTTCAAAGAGCTTTGGCTGATGAAAAAAACGGACTGGGTAAAATGGATATTAGAATCACTGATGAACAAATAAAAAAAATGGCCCTTAACTCAAATGGAGATGCCAGAAAAGCACTGACACTGCTGGAATCTGTTGTGTACTCATCAACGAGAGATGAGGATACCTATATCATTGAGGATGAAATCATTGATGATTTAGGTGGAAATATAGGGGTTTATGGCGATAAAAAAGGATCAAACTTTTATAATCTGTTATCTGCCCTACAAAAGAGTATAAGGGGAAGCGATGTTCATGCTGCTTTATATTATTTGGCTCATCTTCTTGAAATCGGTGACTTGGTCGCAGTCAATCGTCGGCTCCTAGTCATTGCCTATGAAGATATCGGTCTCGCTAATTCTTCTGTCGGAAATAATGTATTGGCAGCTGTAACCGCGAGTGAACGACTCGGACTTCCTGAAGCACGAATCCCGCTTTCAACCGCGGTTGTGGAAATGTGTCTGTCATCTAAATCTAATTCCGCCTATAAGGCACTGGATCAAGCGATAGCCGATATTCGAAACGGTAAAGTTGGAGAGATCCCTAAGCATTTACGTGATGCCCATTATTCCGGTTCCAAAGAGCTCGGGCATGTTGGCTATAAATATCCTCATGATTACCCGATCGGTACATTCGGCGGCTGGGTAAAACAAGACTATCTTCCGGACAATTTAAAGGGAACAACCTATTATGAACCGATTGAATCCGGCGAGGAGAAACGATTAGCCGCCATTTATGAA
>JAZUQD010000382.1:0-2577 GCA_045605505.1 Pradoshia sp. | reverse complement strand
AGCTTGATTGCTTATCAATTGGCCTATTTAAAAGCAAATTATTTTTCAAGCTTTATGGCAGGGTTAATGACATCCGTGATTGGAAACGATGAAAAAATAGCTCAGTATGTTCAGGAATTAAAATCGAAAGAGTATGCTGTTCTTCCACCTTCAATCAATAAAAGCCATTTCCCTTTTATTCTTGAAGGAGAAGAAGGAGTGCGCTATAGCTTAGCAGCTGTGAAGGGAATTGGAGCATCTGTCTTAAAAGAAATTGTCGCGGCACGAAAGAATGGTCCATTCGAAGATTTATTTGACTTCTGTATACGTATTCCATCACGTATAATAAATAGAAAAATATTGGAAAATTTATGTTATGCCGGTGCATTTGACGAGTTTAACATGGACAGGGCCAGCATTCTCGCGAGTATCGACGTGGCATTGGAACATGCCGAGTTGGTTCGTCCCGATTCGGAAGAAGGCGGCTTTTTTGATGCAGATGATATGTTTATTAAGCCAAAATATATAGTGGTAGATTCGATGCCAACGGATAAAAAATTACAGAAAGAAAAAGAAGTCCTTGGCTTATACTTATCTGACCATCCCATCAGTGGGTTCAGACCGATATTGAAAAATGCAGGTGCACTACCTCTTTCTAAGTTTTCGTTGAACTCAACAGGATTCATTGGTGCTTATATACAATCTGTTAAATCAATACGTACAAAAAAAGGCGAAAGTATGGCATTCCTGGTTCTTAGCGACGAAACGGGAGATATGGAGGCAGTTGCTTTCCCAAATGTGTACAAGCAATACTCGTCCATTTTAAAAGAAGGAAGTTTAGTTTTACTGGAAGGAAAACTGGAAGAGCGAAATGGCAAGAAACAATTTGTCATTCAAAATCTGTATGATTTAGAGAATGATACTCCTAAAATAAAGGAACTGTTTAAATCTTTATATATAAAGGTTGCTCCGAATGTTCAAACGAGTAAAACACTAACCGCCATTCGAAACATTTTAAATCGATACCGAGGAAACACCAAAGTATATGTTTATTATGAAAAAGAGGCAAAAACGATACAGTTGTCCAGAGAAAACTGGGTTAATCCTACACCTGCCTTATTAACGGATTTAGAAGGAATTATAGGGGAAGGAAATGTTTTAATCAAAGAAGATTAACTATGTACAAGACTGAATATTGTGATATATTTACAATATAATTTCAGGTCTGACCAAAAATGGATGAAATTGTCTTTATATCATAAAAAGGGGTGTAGGTAATTGACATTAAGAGAAGAAGCGTTGCATATGCATCGTGTAAATAAAGGGAAACTGGAAACAGTAGCCAAGGTACCATTGCGGGATGCACACGATTTAAGTCTTGCATATTCTCCTGGTGTAGCCGAGCCATGTAAAGTTATTCATGATAAGCCTGAGGCAGTATATGAATATACTATTAAGGGTAATATGGTGGCTGTTGTATCAGATGGAACAGCAGTATTGGGACTTGGTAATATTGGTCCGGAAGCAGCATTGCCGGTAATGGAAGGAAAAGCATTACTTTTTAAAGGATTTGCTGGAGTGGATGCATTTCCGATTTGTTTAAATACGAACGATGTTGATAAAATTGTAGAGACAGTAAAATTACTTGAACCTACTTTTGGCGGGATCAATTTAGAAGATATTGCTGCTCCAAACTGTTTTGTCATTGAAGAAAGACTTAAAAAGGAAACGAATATTCCCGTTTTCCATGACGATCAGCATGGTACAGCCATTGTAACGGTGGCCGGTTTGGTTAATGCCTTGAAACTATCCAATAAAAAAATGTCTGAGATTAAAGTGGTAGCGAACGGTGCAGGGGCTGCCGGTATAGCTATTATTAAACTTCTTTATAACTTTGGTGTACGCGATTTAATTATGTGTGATAGCAAAGGAGCCATTTATGAAGAACGTCCATATGGTATGAATACGGTTAAAGCACAAGTGGCTAAGTATACGAATAGAGCTCATTTAGAAGGAAGCCTGGAAGATGTCATTCAAGATGCAGATGTCTTTATAGGTGTATCGGTTGCCGGCGCATTGACACCAGAAATGGTTAAATCCATGGCCCCAGATCCAATCATTTTCGCAATGGCAAATCCAGTACCTGAAATCATGCCGAGTTTGGCTAAAGAAGCGGGAGCTGCTGTTGTCGGAACCGGAAGATCAGATTTTCCGAACCAGGTAAATAATGTTTTAGCCTTCCCTGGAATCTTTAGAGGGGCTCTTGATGTCAGGGCAACTCATATTAATGAGAAGATGAAGGTTGCAGCTGTTGAGGCGATTGCCAGTCTGATTGCAGATGAAGAATTGCATGCAGATTATGTCATACCGGCTCCTTTTGACCCACGGGTTGCGCCTGCAGTAGCTGCAGCTGTTGCAAAAGCGGCAATGGAAACAGGGGTTGCAAGATTAAAAGTGGACCCTGAAGAAATCAGAAAGAAGACTGAATTACTATCCTCTATTGGAAAAAGTGAGTGATGACAGATGGAACAGCAGCAAGTTGAGGGACAGTCCAAAGTATATCTAGAAATAGTTCGCAAACTGCAAAGAATGATTGAA
>JAZUQD010000381.1:0-2043 GCA_045605505.1 Pradoshia sp. | reverse complement strand
AACTGAAATAAAAGATTATGTGTCTAAGATTTTAGAGCAAATAAAAGAAAGTCTTGGAGATAATTTTACAGGATTTTATCTTCATGGTTCATTGGCTATGGATGGATTTAATCCACAATCCAGCGACATCGATTTTATCGTAGTGACTGAAGAACCGATATCTTATGAGATTAAAAAAGAGTTCGTCGATTATTTCTTATCCATTTCCGGAAAACCGTTTCCAGTTGAAGTCAGTATTTTAAACAAAGCACAAATTAGGAAGTGGCAGCATCCTTGTCCGTATGATTTCCATTACAGTGAAAAGTGGAGGGATCGATATGAAGAGAAGGCAGACGAATATCTGAATAAAGCGGACTTGAAAAATTCAGATTTAGCCGCCCATATCACGATTCTCCATAGACGTGGGATTTGCCTTGATGGACCTTCCATTGAAGAAGTCTTCCCAGCAGTTCCACAAAGTGATTACCGTTCTTCTGTACTGGCAGATTATGAGAAGTGCCTTGCCAACATAGAGGATGATCCAAAGTATTGTGTGTTAAATATGGTTAGGGTGTATTGGTATATAAAAGCAGACATTATAACTTCTAAGCAGGAAGCGGGTCAGTGGGCCATTAATACACTGCCTAAAATAGTAGCTGAAACGGTCCAAAAGGTGATGGATGGCAAGAGGCCGGAGGATAAGGAACTGCTGGAATTTAAAGAGTATATTGATAATAAGGTGAAAAACTGAATCCATGCTTCCTCCGGATTATTTGTTAGAGCCCTGGCGTAAATTTGATCATTATCCAATGGAAACTTTAACGAAGGCTTGGTTTTATAATCCATCTATGGGAAACAAACAACGAGAGGTTGGATTGATGAAAGAACATAGGCAACAATACGGAATCTCGGGTAATTGTTTCGATTTGGCCCTTTTACTTTTGGACCAATGTAGACAAGATGGAGTGGAGGCATATCCGATTGGCCTTGATTTATTTACCGATGATGCCCATGTAGCAGTCTTGGCGTTAGATGATCGAGGTAATCGATATTTATGTGATCTAGGAGATCAATGGGTAACTCCTATTTTAATAGAAGGTAATCAGGAATGTTTTAGTGATGAAAAACTCGAGGGCTTTTTTCCGGCAGCAAAAATAAGTGTTGAACCGGGGAAAGACGAGGTTATCATCCATTATCACAGATCCAATGGGAAAATATCTAGGCAGCGATTGAACACGGTCCCTCTTGAATGGGATGAGTTCATGCGCGCTGCTGAGTTTTCGCAGAATTTAATTAAGCCTCATCCATTGCTTGAATGCAGAGTTCCATCTAATGGAGAAATGGCTCACTGGGAATTTTACAATTGGGAGAGCTATTTAAGTACTGATGACGGTTTATATCGGGAAGAATCTCTAAAGTCCATAGAGCAGTGGGTTGAAAAGATTCGTCAAGTGACAAACTACGACCGTTTATTTTTATATGATGCTTTAAAGTGGTATGAGAATAATCAATAGATAATTATTTTGTGTGGTGAAATAAAGGACTACACACCGTTAGGGAGCGGGGAACCAAATGGATATCTATAATAGAGAGTTACGGAATATTAGGATTACCTTAATCTTTTTAACTATAATCCTTCTATTTAAAGGTGGAGCAACAGGGGAAGTCTATGTGAATCATGAGGACGATTACGATTCATTTGATGAGGGAATTTCAAGTGTATCGAATATGGTAGACTTAGGAAATGGTTATTTTGGTGTGCTGCAGGGGGAAAGTGGTAATTCGTCTACTCAGACCATCCAGGTATTTAGTTATGATGAGAAGACAAATTCAATCCAGTTCCATGTTCAGAAAGATTTAAGCGAATTTGAAGAGTTATATGAGGAATAAGTAATCGAGAGATATTTCCTTAAATTACTTTCAGTAACCGTTCATGAATTAAAGAATACATTAAGAGAAGCCATACCTGTCTAAAGAGACAGGTATGGCTTTTTTTGATTCAGGACGATTTCATTTCTGAGTTCTATCAATACTAAACGATTCAATTTCTACTTGGTATAGTTA
>JAZUQD010000380.1:0-1627 GCA_045605505.1 Pradoshia sp. | reverse complement strand
GGCACGTTTTGATGTACTGCTGTACACCTTATCGAGTTTTACATCAGCAAGCCTCTTTCCCAGTGCTTTTGCATCTTTAATACCTTTTTCGGTCAGTTCGCCATTTCCCCAGCCTTGCATAATACGATTGACATTCCATTCTGTATGTCCATGTCTAGTTAAGTAGATTGTTAGCAACGTACATGTCTCCTTTGCAATTTGTGAATAATCATAAGTATAACGCAATCATGGTTGGATAGAAAAATAATGGATTGCCAGTCTAACTACGAATAGATCAATCATAAGTAATAAACGTTGATGAATATACTATAGGGGGGTATAGTATATTTAATGATAGATAATCGGGAGGGAGGTTACTATGAGCGAGATAGAGATTACTGAAGATATGGGTAATCATTGCCATCATGATCAAGAACGGAAAAGCCATCATTCTCATAACGTGAAAAAAAATTTAATCAGTCGTTTAAATAGGGTCGAAGGGCAGATTAGAGGGATTAAAGGAATGATTGAAAAGGATGTATATTGCGATGATATTATTACCCAGATTGCAGCTACGCAATCGGCCCTGAATGCTGTTGGAAAGTTGATGCTTGAAGGCCATATGAAATCATGTGTGGCAGAACGAATTCAACAGGGGGACATGGAAGTACTCGATGAAGTATTGATTACCATACAAAAGTTAATGAAAAAATAGGAGGAATATAAAATGGAAACAACGATCTTAAATGTAAAAGGTATGTCCTGCGGGCATTGTGTGAAAGCAGTAGAAGGCAGTGTAAGTGAGTTAAACGGAGTTAGTTCTGTGAAGGTTACATTGGATACGGGAAAAGTGGAAGTTCAATATGACTCGGCCCAGGTTAGTCTCGAAACCATTAAGGAATCTATTGATGAACAAGGGTATGATGTCGATTAATATGTGATTTGAATGAATGGGATAAGCCATGCTCTATTCAAGTAAATGCAGGTTCAACAATAAGGTGGTGAGTTTATGAAGCAAGTCCATTTGCAGATTACCGGAATGACCTGTGCCGCCTGTTCGGCAAGGATTGAAAAGGTAGTGGGAAAAATGGAGGGTGTAAAAGAAGCGAATGTGAATTTAGCCACTGAAACCTCTGCTATTCTTTATGATCCTAATCTCGTATCAGTGAATGATTTAAGAGAAAAAATAGAAAAGCTAGGGTACGGAGTTACAACGAGAGTAGCGGAACTAATGATTACCGGAATGACCTGTGCCGCCTGTTCAGCCAGAATTGAAAAGGTATTGAACAAGACGGAGGGTGTCTTGGATGCCAATATAAATCTGGCCTTGGAATCAGGTACGATTGAATATTCTAGCGGTGAGCTATCCGAAAAAGATCTCATTGCCAAAATAGAAAAATTAGGCTATGGTGCTTCCCCGAAGGAACAGCAAAAACAGGATAGTGAAGACCCGAGACAATCGGCTATCAAAAAACAACAGCGTAGGTTTATAGCAGCTGCATTCCTCTCATTGCCACTATTATGGACGATGGTAGCCCATTTTTCTTTCACTTCCTGGATGTATATACCGGATATTTTACTAAACCCGTGGGTTCAGCTGGCTTTGGCGACGCCCGTTCAGTTCATTATTGGTTGGCAATTTTATAAA
>JAZUQD010000379.1:0-6093 GCA_045605505.1 Pradoshia sp. | reverse complement strand
AAGCGATTGTACGAAAGAATATATTCTCCCAAAACAATGAGAATGTAAATTCCCAAGGACTACTACTGTATGACTCAAGGAATGTAGAGGTTGCAGACAATGAGATCCATAATAATCGCATAGGGATATTTATTGAAAAATCAAGTTCCAATTCTGTCAAAGAAAACAAACTGCAATCGAACTTTGTCGGTGTTCAGTTTAAAGAGTCAGAAGATAATCGAGTCAATCACAATAATTTTCTTGGAAATGTAAATGACGCTCAAGCCATCAATAGTGAGGGGAATCAAGTGGACGGGAACTACTGGGATGCTTCCTCAAGGATAGATTCTGATAGTGATGGAATAAGCGAGCTAATTTACCGGGCCGATCCCTATTTTTTGGCTTTAACAGAGGAAGTTCCTGAATACCAACTCTTTTTTCAGGCTCCAGGGATGACGATTTTGCAAAAAATGCTGAAAAGCACGGATGAAGGGTTATTAACGGATTCGGCTCCTTTAATGGAACCCATCCAATCTAATAAACAAACTAATCATGCTGGTCTAGCCGTTTGGCTTGTCAGCGGATTATTATTTATTTGCAGTTTAATTCTATTCATAAAAGGGAGGAAAAAAGGATGAAAAAATCAATATGGAAAACAGCTTTAGTTGGTATAGGGGCGATCATGCTAATGTCTGCATGCAGTAAAGATGAAGCTGAACCTGTAGCGATTGATCCAAAAAATGATACTTGTGCGAATTGTAATATGTCTGTAGCGGATAATCAACATGCAACAGAAATAATCCTGACTAGTGGAAAAACAATGGTGTTTGATGATATTGGCTGCATGTATAACTGGACAGATGAAAATGAAGATCAGGAAATTAATAAGACCTTTGTACGAGACTATCATTCTAAAGAATGGATAGATATGGAAGAATCTTATTTCGTCTATGGCGATGATATCAAAACTCCAATGTCTTACCATGTCGTTTCTTTTGAAGATCAATCAAGTGCTGAAGAGTTTGCCACTGAGTCAGGAGGAAAATTATTATCCTACGAAGACTTGCAAAAACATGATTGGAAACAGCATAAAGAGATGGAACATGAAGATACAGATAGTCATGAACATAGTGAAATGTAAAGTAAAACAGGCAGCCAGCATGGTTGCCTTTTATGTAGATATGGGAGGGAAGGAACATGTGGAACATATGGAGCTCTGAATGGAGAATGACTGCACGCGGTCGTTCCTATTATTCCATTGCTATTCTCTGGATTGTTGTCATTTCTCTATTGTTGGCTCTAGAGCGCACAAATGGAGCAATCTCTGGATATACAAATATTACGGGGACCGTTGTTAATATTATGTTATATATATTGCCACTATTTATGTTGATTTTTGGATCTTTTTCAGTGGCCAACGAAATGGAAAATGGACAGTGGAGACTATTATGTACGTATCCATTAGACCTTGTATCTTATTTTTTTGGGAAACTTGGCGGACAATTTACCGCTCAGGCAGTGTGTTTTTCGCTGGCGTACTGGCTAAGCATGATCATTGGTTTAGTAACCGGTATTGATATTTCCTTAACGTGGATGCTTGTTCTTTATTTATTCAGCATCCTGTTAATCTTATTTTTCCTGACTCTGGGTCTTTTCATAGGGTCACTTGTGAGCACGAGATGGCAGGCACTAACTATATCCGTTGCCCTTTGGTTTTTCCTTATCATGATTTGGCCGACTGCCTTAATCGCAATTTTAGGAGCATTACCTTATACGATGATTGGTCCCATCATGAAGATCGCGATGATGGTTAATCCGGCAGAGTTTCTGCGCTTTTTCCTGGTAATCAGGTTGGATGGCGGTTCAATTTTTGGTCAAGTTTATGATGGACTGGTCCCGTTATTTAACGAAGGCATCGTATGGGGAGTGTTGTTTCTGTATGCATTTGTGTATATAGCCGCTCTAGGCTTCCTTTCTATTTGGTTCTTGAAAAGGAGAAGAGCACAATGAAAAAGTTGAATGTGATTGATATCTCAAAACAGTATAAATTGAAAACAGCGCTGCACCCTTTTTCTTTATCTGTACAGGAAGGCCAATGTATTGCATTATGTGGAGGGAATGGAGCAGGAAAAAGTACGATCTTGAATATATTGGCCAGTATTTCTACACCATCTTCAGGAGAAGTTATCCTTAATGAGATTCATATGGTTAAGCAAAATAAAGAGTATGTATCACAGATTGGATATATGCCTGATGAGTTCTATGCTCAGGGAGAAATGAATGTAGAAGAGTTCATGTCTTTTTATGCTGCTATTCGCGAGGTATCTGAGGATCGAGTGAGAGATGTGATCGAAAATTTAGGGTTATACGAGAAACGAAAAGAACTTGTCAAAAATTTATCAAAAGGAATGCGGCAAAGGTTATTATTGGGACAGTCTATTTTGGATGAACCAAAACTGCTAATCATGGACGAACCAACCAATGGGCTTGATCCCTTTTGGATTAACGAATTTATCGCTATCATCAAAACGCTTAAAGAGGCAGGCACAATTACGGTATTTTCCACCCATATGATGGACGTTGCGGCAGAGATTGCCGACCAGGTTTTATTTATAGAAAATGGACAGCTTGCTAAAACGTTGGAAAACGATTTTTCTAATATAGATGGGTTTACAAAAGAATTATTGACGTTATACAGACAAAGGGTTTAATTGTGTGGAATTTACGCTGAAGATCGGATCATTTACTCTACTAAAGGTTGGATGGTGTCTAAAGATTACAGGAAGCTAACCTACCTTTTTTCTTTAAGGCACAATGAATGATATAAAATGAAAACAATATAAAAGGCATGAGGCTGTGTATATTGCATCCAGCTCATGCCTATTTTATAAGATAGTTGAATGAGGATTTCTGGCTAAATCTCTTTTGTTTCCTCTACTTCAGTTTCTGGGACTTCAAGCATTTTTAATACAAAGATGAAAATAGGAATCCCAAGAACCAGCCCCCATATGCCTAAGAAATGTTCTCCGAATACCAGTACCAGGAATGTAAAGAAGGTAGGTAAATGAGTCTTGGCAGACATAAATTTCGGATTTAAAACATAGCTTTCCAATCCATGAATCGCTGCTATTAAGACCACAACATATAATACATGCATACCTCCGCCTATATTATAGGCAATCGTACATAAGGGAATCAAAGAAATAATGACCCCGGCTACAGGAATGAGCCCCAATAAAAAGATCATGATGGCAAGTCCCAGTAGCTGTGGAAAACCTAAGAAATAGAGAATAATAGTTGATAAACCGGCATTTACAAAAGCAATTAAAAATTGAACTTCGATGACTTTACCAAATGAGTTCACAAAGGTAGTACCGAGATACTCCAATTCAGTGAAAATCAAGCCCAATTTACTACTTTTAAAGGAACGGGTAAATCGTTTGATTTTATCTTTTTCCAAGAGGAAAAATAAACTCAACAACAGGGCCAAAAATAGCTGAAGGCTCAATTTACCAATATCCGCTACATAACTGTATATGGCCCCCACATTTGCCTCAATCTCAGAAGGGGATATAAATTGTTGCATAGCGCTGATCACAATATCAATGGCTGTATTATCCGGCGGGTGCTTATAAAAATCAATAATTACTTTTACAAGTTCGGTAATTTGCATTGTAATGATAGGTATGTATTTATAGACGATCATAACCAAAGCGGAAATCATAATTGTGTATAGCAGGATGATGATGATTTGAGGTTTGACCCGAATTGGACTGAATTTGGTAATGGTAGAGGATATGATTCTTTCCAGACCGCCCATTAAGAAAATAAAAATAAAGGTGAACAGAATTAAGTTCATCATATCTCTAAGTGCATAGAAGACACCGATCAAAAATAAGATGGTGAGAAAACGAATGAACCCTCTGCTTTTTATAAATTGGTTGAGTGAGAACATAAACCTGTTGTTTCTCCTTTCGGTAGCATGCTTGATACGTTCATTATATCTGTTAGATATAACGTTTATAAGAGTATTTGGTAAAAAATTTAAAAAAATTAGTCAATATTAAGAAGTATCCCTCTACATATACATCTAAACTTAAGAAATGGTACGTTTCATTCTTACGCTAAATGGATAAATAAGTAGAAATGAAACATGGGAGATGTGAAACGTATGACTTTGTCAGAAAAATTAAAGAAAAAAGTCGCAATCGTCACTGGTGGTGGTTCTGGAATAGGAGCATCCGCAGCTAAGAAATTTGCTGAAAATAATATTCGTGTATGTATTATGGATATAAATGTCGAAAATGCAGAAAAAGTAAAAGAAGAAATTACGAATGTTGGAGGAGAAGCCTGTGTTTATCAGGTAGATATTCGTGATGAAGCCCAAATTCGTGAAGGTATCTCTCAAGTTATGAATAAGTGGGAAAGGCTTGATATTCTGTTCAGTAATGCTGGAATAAATGGGACATGGTCTTCGATTGAGGAATTTGATGTTGCGGATTGGGATGAAGTAATAGAAACAAATCTCAGAAGCACATTCCTGTTTGTTAAATACTGTATTCCGCATATGAAAACAGATGGAGGAAGTATTATTATCACTAGCTCCATTAATGGAAACAGAAGGTATTCGGGCTTTGGAATGGCAGCCTATAGTACATCAAAAGCAGGTCAAATTGGGTTTATGAAAATGGCAGCACTTGAGTTGGCGAGATATAAGATACGTGTTAACGCAATTTGTCCAGGTGCAATTGAAACGAATATTGATAACAGCACGACTAAATCTGAAAGTTTAAAAGAAATCGAAATACCAATCGAATATCCAGAAGGAATGCAGCCGTTGGCAGATGGACCTGGATCAGCGGAACAGGTAGCCAACTTGGTATACTTCCTTGCTTCAGATGAATCAAGCCATATATCCGGCACTGAAATATACGTAGACGGTACAGAATCGTTATTGTAAATAGACAGGAGTAACCCTTATTTTATGTAACAGTGAAGATGGTTAAAAGAGGTAGTAATGAATTAATTTAAATAGTAGGGCAGCCAAGTCATGGCTGTCCTTTTTATTGTGAGCAAAAATAATTCCCTCTTATTTAAGGATGAACAAAGCTAATTTAAACTCCGTAATGAATCATATATTTCTTTTCTTCCGTGGCTTTCATAATTTTTGAAGCCAGTCTACTTAGTTCATTGGAACTTTTGAAATCACGAGAGGATACAACAGCATCATAAAATAAGACTAAAGATTCAGGTGGAATAATGGTTATTCCATAGTAAGCTAATCCCAATTCAGGGCGATTGAAGGAATGAAAATATGTTTTCATGGTTGATAGATCTTTACTTAGACGATTGATTATATCGTCATTTACAGAAATGCAATTGTAGGTGTGCGGGGTGTAATCATTGTATTTTTTTTGGTCATCAAAATAATCTAGAATTCCAAATTGGTGTACGCAAGCCATAATCGTGTTCCTTTCACTAAATCAAATAGCATAATTGGCATAAGAATGATGCGATTTCTACTATTTGCTGAGGCTATCTTTATTTTTATTATCATATAAGGTTTAAATAGTTGTATTTCAAACATCTTCCTCCTCATACTATTTGATAAAAATACTCTTTTCAAGAAAATTTAACCATATTTACAAAAGAAAAAATAGAAACAGGTATATTGTTATGATTTCTTAGTGAGAATAGTGCCAGAGGCATTATCCATGGTTACACTCAAACACAATCTATTTGATTTTCTTCATACTTTACTATCGAATGAAATTCATTTAATTAGATGGAAGGAGATAGATATGAATCCAGTAAAACCCTTTGAGCCGATTTCTGCTGAAGTGATACCCAGGGGTGATGAATGGATATTCCAAGTTAAGTGGGATGGCGTACGAATGTTGGTCTATAAAGTGGATGATAAAGTAGAACTGGTTAATCGTAATTTGAATAATAGAACAAAACAGTATCCTGAGCTGACGGATTTGGATACCTATTGTTCTGCATCCTCAGTGATTCTGGATGGAGAAATCATTGCTCTACATAACGGAAAACCTTCATTTCATGAAGTTATGAAGCGAGACAGAATGAACCGTTCCCCTATTATTTTGGATGCAA
>JAZUQD010000378.1:0-2653 GCA_045605505.1 Pradoshia sp. | reverse complement strand
TATAAAGACTTTGCTGTTGACAGCTCTTTCTTCAACATGATAGGATAGCAGACAGTTAGATTTAATTGTATAGTGTCATTTACTCTTATCAAGAGAGGCGGAGGGATTGTGCCCTTTGAAGCCCGGCAACCGGCAATCTAGCAGATTGAAAAGGTGCCAATTCACACAGGATGAACTAAAATCCTGGGAGATGAGAGAAAGGAACATGTTTATAAATTAATCATGCCTTTCTGCCTCCGCAGAAAGGCATTTTTGTTTAATTGAAAACTATCTTAAAACTAGATGTTGAAAGAAAGAGCGGTGAACTTTTTTATGATTACATTACGTGATGTATCGAAGACCTTCTCGGGAACCTTTAAACGTTCATCAGCTGTCAAAGCAGTAGATCAAGTCTCTTTGTCAATTGAAAAGGGAGAGATCTTTGGAATCATCGGGTACAGCGGAGCAGGAAAAAGTACCATGATTAGAATGCTGAACGGTTTGGAGAAACCATCCGAAGGCAGTGTAGTAGTAGCAGGTAAAGATATGGCTGCTATTAAAGGTGCTGAACTTAGAAAAGCCAGAATGGAAATAAGTATGATATTCCAACACTTTAATCTTCTCTGGTCCAGGACAGTCAGTGAAAATATAGAGTTTCCTTTAGAAATTGCCGGTATACCAAGCAAAAAACGTAAAGAAAGAGTAAAAGAGCTAGTCAAACTGGTTGGATTAAATGGACGTGAAAATGCCTACCCATCCCAATTGAGCGGAGGTCAAAAACAACGGGTTGGAATTGCGCGTGCATTAGCCAATAATCCAAAAGTTTTGCTTTGCGACGAAGCAACTTCAGCACTTGATCCGCAGACTACAGATGACATTTTAGAGCTGCTGGTCGATATAAATGAACGACTTGGCTTAACAATCGTATTAATTACGCATGAAATGCATGTCATACGTAAAATCTGCCATCGCGTTGCTGTGATGGAGATGGGGAAAGTAGTAGAGAGCGGAAACGTGCTTGATGTATTTAAAAAACCAACTGCCCCGATTACGAAACGATTTGTACAGCAGGTTACCGAGCCAGAGGAAACGAAGGAAACCATCGAGCATTTGCTTGCTGAATATCCGACAGGCAAAGTCGTTCAGTTATCCTTTATCGGTGAATCTGCTGAAACACCTGTTTTATCAGAGGTCATTCGCTCTTATAAAATTAATGTAAATATATTGCAGGGAAAAATTTCACAGACTCAGAATGGATCCTATGGAACATTATTTATTCATGTAGATGGAGATCCAACTGAAGTTTCGAAAGCAATTGAATTTCTTCACAATCAGGAAATCGGTGTGGAGGTGATTTCCGAATGATAGAAACATTATTTCCAAATGTAGTATGGGAACGTATCTATGAAAGTACATGGGAAACCATCTATATGACAGGTATCTCATTAGTAGCAACTTTCTTCTTAGGAATTATATTGGGTCTCCTTTTATTCCTGACCTCCAAGGGAAATATGTGGGAAAACAAAGTGGTTTACGGAATTGTAGGTGCTTTCGTTAATATTTTCCGTTCCATTCCTTTCATCATATTGATCATTCTGCTCATTCCTTTCACAAAGGCGTTGGTGGGAAGCATTATTGGTGTCGAGGCTGCTTTGCCAGCTTTAATTATTGGAGCTGCCCCGTTCTATGCACGAATGGTTGAAATTGGTTTGCGCGAGATTGATAAAGGTGTAATTGAAGCTGCAAGATCTATGGGTGCCAGTTCATTTACGATTATTAGAAAAGTGCTCATACCAGAATCATTACCTGCATTAGTTTCAGGTATAACAGTTACCGCGATTGCGTTGGTTGGGTATACGGCGATGGCTGGTATGATAGGTGCGGGTGGACTGGGGAACCTTGCCTATCTTGAAGGATTTAGCCGCGGCCAGACAGATGTTACGTTTGTCGCCACTGTTTTAGTATTGGTTATTGTGTTTATTCTCCAATTTATTGGAGATTTTATAACAAGAAAATTAGACAAACGATAGGGAGGAACCAAAGTGAAAAAGTTATCATTCATACTTGTTTTAGGATTAACTCTTCTATTGGCAGCTTGCGGAGGGTCAGGAGATGAAGCCAATTCAGGTGACAAAGATCTAAAAACGATTAAAATTGGTGCTTCAAATGTTCCGCATGCGGAAATTTTGGAAGAAGCGAAATCTCTTCTTGAAGAAAAAGGTATTAAACTCGAAGTTGAAGTATTTACAGATTATGTAATGCCGAATAAAGCATTAGAAGATGGTTCAATTGATGCAAACTATTTTCAGCATATCCCTTATTTCGAGAGCCAAGTGAAAGATAATGGGTATGATTTTGCTAATGCAGGCGGTATCCATATTGAGCCGATTGGTGTCTATTCCAAGAAGTACGATAGCTTGGACGATCTGCCTAAGGGTGCAACGATTATCATGAGCAGCTCGGTAGCTGACCATGGACGTATGTTATCCATGCTTGAAACAGAAGGCTTAATAAAGCTGGAAGATGACATTGATAAAACAACTGCAACTGTAGATGATATTGCAGAGAATCCTAAGAAATTAAAATTTAAAACAGATATTGAAGCACCTATGTTAACGCAGGTTTATAATAATGATGAAGGTGATGCGGTACTGATTAATTCCAACTATGCAAT
>JAZUQD010000377.1:0-7909 GCA_045605505.1 Pradoshia sp. | reverse complement strand
AACTTTTTCTCCAAATCTCTCAAGCTGAGAAAAGGAATTGAAGATAATATGATCACAAAGGGAGATGATTTCATCAATCTCATCCTCACGATAGGCTGGGGAAAAGACATGATTTTCTTTCCCCATCTCCTCATGTCCAAGCTTGGCCTCATATAATCCGCTTGCTGCCGTCCCACTTAAATACTGGCCAATCAATGGATACATCGCATGCATGGAGAATGCTTTTTGTGCCAGGATAATCTTACAACCGGTCCGATCCATGACACCTTTTAGTATTTTAAGATTTTTTTCAAGTAGACTTTCATCTACCACATAAGAAGGTGTTGGTAACTGTTCAAATTTCATCTCAGTCTACTAACTCCGGATTAAAGCTTTCTTTCCAAGGAAGTCCCCATTTATTCAATGCTTCCATGAATGGGTCTGGATCAAATTCCTCGATATTGAACACGCCCGGTTTGTTCCATGTTCCGTTCATAACCATCATCGCACCAATCATCGCAGGAACACCAGTTGTATAGGCGACCGCCTGAGATCCTACCTCTTTATAACAAGCTTCATGATCGCAGACATTGTATACGTAGTAGGTCTTATCTTTTCCGTCTTTTTTACCGCGGAAAATACAACCAATATTCGTCTTCCCTTTTGTACGCGGTCCAAGTGAGGAAGGATCCGGAAGAACTGCTTTCAAAAACTGAAGTGGAACAATTTCTTTCCCTTCAAATACAATCGGTTCAATAGATGTCATTCCGACATTTTCAAGACACTTTAAATGAGTCAGATAACTTTGTCCAAAGGTCATGAAGAAACGAATTCGTTTAATACCAGGAATATTTAAAGCAAGCGATTCAATTTCTTCATGGTGTAATAGGTACATATCTTTTTCACCGACTTCAGGGAAATCGTATGTACGTTTAATTTCCATCGGCTCTGTTTCTACCCATTGGCCGTTTTCCCAATAGGACCCGTTTGCCGTAACTTCACGGATATTAATTTCTGGATTAAAGTTTGTCGCAAATGGATATCCATGGTCACCCGCATTACAGTCCAATATATCAATATATTCAATTTCATCGAAATGGTGTTTTAGGGCATGAGCAGAGAATACGCCAGTAACACCCGGATCGAATCCACTACCTAAAAGGGCAGTAATTCCCGCCTCTTCAAAGCGCTCACGGTAATCCCATTGCCATTTATATTCAAATTTCGCTGTATCTTCAGGTTCATAGTTTGCTGTATCCATATAATTTGTTTTAGTAGCGAGACACGCATCCATGATTGTTAAATCTTGATAAGGTAATGCCAAGTTCATCACGATGTCTGGTTTCACTTCTTCTATTAACGCGATTAGTTCATCTACATTGTTAGCATCAACCTGTGCTGTTGTGATTTTAGTTTTTCCGCCATCAAGCTTAGCTTTTAATTCATCGCATTTTGATTTTGTACGGCTTGCAATACAAATCTCTTCAAATACCTCGTTATTTTGTACACATTTGTGGATCGCTACAGAGGCTACTCCACCACAACCAATAATAAGTGCTTTTCCCATTTTTCATATCTCCCATCTGTATGTTAGTAGTTTATTAATCAATCATTTGCTAAAAATTTATTAATCACCCTCTACGTCTCTCAGTAACTCTTCAACATACGTAGGTAAAGCAAAAGCTCCACGGTGTAAGTTGGGATTGTAGTAGCGTGTTTTAATAGTTAACTGCTCCCAGTCCTCTTGATTTAAGTCTGCAAGGGGTTGATATTTCTTGGATGCAAATCCAAATAACCAGTGTCCAGAGGGGTAGGACGGAATATGCGCCTGGTATACTCGGCTGATTGGAAAACAGTCGATTATACGTGCATGCGCCCTCTGCATGGCTGCTCTGTCTTCTGCATAGAATGGACTCTCATGCTGATTAACCATAATCCCATCTTCATGCAAGGCTTTGTAACAATTTCCGTAAAATTCCTTTGTAAACAAACCCTCACCCGGTCCAAATGGATCCGTGGAATCTACAATAATCAAATCATATTGATTTTCACAGGAGCGAACAAATTTCAGACCATCTTCATAGTGAATATGTACACGGGGGTCATCAAGTTTAGACGCTGTGATTGGCAAGTATTTTTTGCATGCTGCGATCACCATTTCATCAATTTCCACCATATCAATATGTTCAATCTGTTGATAACGGGTTAACTCCCGAACAACACCGCCATCGCCCGCACCAATCACCAAAACTTTGCGAGGGTTTGGGTGAACGGCCATTGGTACATGCGTAATCATCTCATGATAAATAAACTCATCTTTTTCCGTTAGCATCATATAACCATCAAGGGTCAAAAAACGGCCAAATTCTTTGGAATCGAAGATATCAATCCGCTGAAATTCACTCTGTTCACTATATAAATGCCTATCTACCTTAATCGACAGCTTTACATCTGCTGTGCTTCGTTCATGAAACCACAACTCCATGATGTTACACTCCTTTCAATACATTCAGACGTTCAATTGCAAGGTCTTCCGGTCCTGTCATGGAACAGCCTTTTGCTTTTGCATATTCAATATAGTCAATAATTTCTTTTGAAATTTTTTCACCCGGTGCCAGGATCGGAATTCCCGGTGGATAGCACATCACAAACTCACTGCATACCCGTCCCTCTGTCTCACGTAAAGCCAAAGATTCTTTTTCCGCATAGAAAGCCTCTTGGGGCGTTGTCACAACCTCTGGATCAATATACTCTTGTGTAATCAAGCCTGATTGATCTCTGGAATAACGACGACGTATCTCTGATAAGGCACTGATGAGACGTTCAACATCCCGTTTTCTGTCACCAACAGATACATAAGCTAAAATATTGCCTATATCTCCAAATTCGATTTGGATGTCATATTCATCACGCAGCAAATCATAAACCTCAATTCCGGCCAGCCCGATATCCAGTGTGTGCACAGAAAGCTTAGTCACATCAAAATCAAAGATACTATCACCATTTATTAATTCTCTTGAAAAGGCATAATAGTCACCAATTTGATTGATTTCTTTACGAACATATTCTGCAAGATTAATCACCTCATTGAAAATCTCATGACCATTTAAAGCGAGGTTTCTTCGAGAAAGATCTAGACTTGATAATAGCAAATACGATCCACTGGTCGTTTGTGTTAAATTGACAATTTGCCTTGCATAACCCACATTGACAGATGCACCCATTAACATAAACGAGCTTTGCGTCAGGCTCCCTCCTGATTTATGCATGCTGACTGAAGCCATATCTGCGCCGGCAGTCATCGCACTCACAGGTAAATTCTTCCCGAAATACAAATGGGCGCCATGCGCTTCATCCACAAGAACCAGCATATTATGCTGATGAGCGAGCTTTACAATGCTTCGCAAATCAGAACAAATCCCGTAATAGGTGGGATTGTTAACTAATATAGCTTTGGCCTCGGGATTTTCGATAATCGCTTTTTCTACCTGGCTAATCGACATACCAAGCGCGATTCCGAGATTCTTATCCATTTCAGGGTTCACATAAACCGGTTCAGCTCCGCAGAGTACAAGCGCATTAATAACACTGCGATGAACATTCCGAGGAAGAATAATTTTATCTCCTGCTTTACAAGCTGTCAGGACCATTCCCTGTACGGCTGATGTCGTCCCATTTACCATAAAAAATGCATGGGCTGCACCAAATGCTTCAGCTGCTAATTCTTCTGCTTCTTTAATGACGGACACTGGATGACAGAGATTATCTAATGGTTTCATAGAATTCACATCTACACTAACTGCTTGTTCACCCAAAAAAGCAGTTAATTCAGGATTGCCTCTTCCTCTCTTATGCCCAGGTACATCAAAAGGGACGATCCGCTTTTTCTTGAACTCTTCCAACGCTTCATAAATAGGCGCCCGTCCTTGTGAAAGACGATACGATCTTTCTCGTTCATTCATCACAAAACTTCCTCTCGCTGAAAATTCTTAACTTCTCGCTTGTGGTCCGGCAAAGATACAACTATTCAACAAAAATAGATTTATTTGCAAACTTATATATGTTAAAAGACAACAAAAAAGCAAGTGTTCGCGCATATCATTGCACATCACTTGCTTGTAGAAAGTATTATCCCATTAAAAAGCATATGTAATCAGAGACATATCGATAGACATAAAATCCAAAGAATTTTATGTCTGAAAAGCTTTTTAATATTCAACATACCTAATAGGAGATCAGAGTCTATATAGCAAATAAATACTTTTACCACTCTTATTGACCGTTTCACAAGTTTTGCACGAATTATGTCGTACCGGTTATAAAGTAACCAACTTATAAAATTTGAGCTTCTAACTCAATCAATAGGGCAACAATTGTTGCCAATCGGCATTTGACCCGGCTGTCCGTATGGCCTTAACTTCCCGTGGGCAAGTGGTCAATTTTATCTGCTTGGAAAGACTCTTATCGTTTGAATATTTGCTTTCCAAAAATAACAATGCCCTAATATTATCAGCTAATGAAAAGATTGGCAATAGTTATTTTTAACTTTTTATACCTTTAAAACCTATAATAACCAAGCTGATAAATGTATAAATTTGTCTGCATCCTATGATTAAAGACTGATTCCTATAGGTAAATTGAAGGAAAAGTGATATAAGGCTCCATTTTAGGATATCGATATTAGACTAATAACTATGCTGAATATAAAGCTATCAAAGATCCTTCCATTTATTACGAATTTCAGAATATCCATATAAAGATATGGGTAGTACATAAAATATATTTAGGCGTAAAGATCCTAAACGATGTGGATATTATTTGAATGTATTCCTCCCTTTTTGTTAAATTCCCAACCTCTAGAATCACTTAAAAGAAATATTTTTTCCTTTTAAGCAAAAAGGTTACTATATTCCTCAATATTCTGTATAATCCACATATAGAGAACAAATGTATTTTTAAGGAGGACATCATGAAACGATTCGGTATTCTACCAAAGATTATAATAGCTATTATCCTCGGAATTGTTATTGGAATGATTGGACCTGTATGGATGATCCGTATATTTGCCACATTCAATGGACTTTTTAGTAGCTTTTTAGAATTTATTATCCCATTTATCATTATTGGATTTATTGCTTCAGGAATTGGAGTTATGGGGAAAGGTGCCGGTAAAATGCTCGGAATTACAACCGGTTTAGCTTATGCTTCCACTATACTGGCTGGTTTAATTGCTTTTATAGCTGCCAAAACATTATATCCAGTGATACTGAAGAATCAGGTAGCTCAAAGCTTTTCAAATCCTGAAGATGCTTTAGTATCTCCCTACTTTACCATTGAAATGCCTGCTGTCATGGGCGTTATGACAGCCTTACTTGTGGCTTTTACAATCGGTTTGGGAATGGCAGCAATCAAAGGGGAAGCCCTTCTGAATGTGATGGATGAATTTAAAGAGATTGTGGTTAAGGTGATTAATTCCATCATTATTCCTCTTTTACCTTTTCATATTTTCGGTATATTCGCCAATATGACTCAAGGCGGTCAGATTGCTTCAATCATTAATGTATTCGCTAAAGTATTCGTGATGATCATTGCTTTGCATTTGTTTATGTTAATCCTGCAATATACAGTTGCCGGGGCAGCTTCAAAGAAAAACCCGTTTAGTATGCTTAAGATTATGTTGCCTGCCTATTTTACAGCATTAGGAACTCAATCCTCTGCATCTACTATTCCTGTTACGGTGGAGCGAACTAAAAAAATGGGTGTAAAAAATAAAGTAGTGGAATTCACAGTTCCTCTGTTAGCAACTATTCATTTGTCAGGAAGTACAATCACCTTGGTCAGCTGTGCCATGGCAGTTATGTTATTACAGGGCGTAGATTCCAACTTTATTCAAATGCTGCCATTCATTTTAATGCTTGGCGTAACAATGATTGCTGCGCCGGGTGTCCCTGGAGGAGCTGTTATGGCCGCTCTCGGTTTATTGGAATCCATGCTCGGCTTCTCTGACAATATGCTATCCCTCATGATTGCGTTGTATCTTGCTCAAGATAGTTTCGGAACTGCATGCAATGTAACAGGTGATGGCGCTATTTCTGCTCTAACGGATCGAATTGTTCCTGATAAAAATAAAAAGGAAAACTATAAAGAAAATGATTGGTCTGAAAATGTAATATAAATACGATTCCAAAACAAAGTAGACAAAAGGAATTCAGAATGGCCCTTAAGGGATCAATTTCTGAATTCCTTCTTTGTTTTTTAGCTTACTCAAGAGGGATAGTCCGATCCTTATTTATTTTTCAGGCCATTTTTGGACCTTCCCAAGTCCAATTGGCCATCTTGTTCAAGTTCATGGCAGCGAAAGTAAGCATCGCCTGCATGGACAATTTTTCAAGTCCCCTTAAAGTCGTCCAACGCATTCCATGCTTTTCTTTCGCATCCGCAAAGACTCGTACAATCGTTTCTTTGCGTTTGGCATATATCACTTTATTCTCATCCGTGTGACGAAGATGTTCTGTTTCCTCCATATAGTCCTCTCACACGTGAAGGTGAATGAATGTCATTTTAATTAATACGACTGGATCAATACTTGGACGCCCACGTTCAGCCGAACATTTATCCTCAACCAGTGGATAAATAAATGAAAAATCAATCACAGCTTCTACTTTACGAACCAAATGATTCTCCGGTACAACTTGTTCTATTGTAATCATCTCTACCTGTTCACGATTCATTTGCGTATGTTTGGTTAACATTCTCATCACACCTTGGTAAATAATAGTTACCAATATTATACAATAAAGCACAGAGAATTTTATACCGTGGATACTCCCTATAACGCAGTGGCCTATTTTCTGCAGAATGGGAGAGACTCCTGCGGGAAAAACAAGCGTACCCCAGACCCAGCAGCGCAGAGCGCGAGGAGGCTTGATGCTTGCCCGCGGAAAGCGAGCCCATTCTGTAGAAAATAGTGTTCTTATAGGAAAGAATAGCGAAAACAAAAAGACTGTAGACAAGACCCCTAAAAGATTAAGGGATTTGTCTACAATCTGAAACTCCTAATTAAAGTATTAGCTTTGATTCATTTGTTTTTCATAGGCTTCAATTAGAAGACAAGTATGCTCCCATCTATTGATCAGATGGAAGCCTTGTGTTCATCTCCACGCACTTTTTGTCAAAAAAAGAATGGCCCCCGCTAGTATCACAAGAATGCCCGGAGCAAACAAAGTTCTTATCAAGTTAGAATCTGTTTGTACATCTTCTTCAACAAGCATCCCTTTACTCGTTATACATTTACTAGGTACTATACGCCCAATTAAGTCTTTGGTAACACTAGTGCCAGATAAATGTATGGTTGCCCCATCCTGTGACGATGTCTCAGAAAGTGATGTAGTTTCCATTGAATCAACTATACCTTCATTAACTGAACTCTTATAAGTATCGGTATGATATTCCACTAAAGTAGATTCATTTTTTAAAGGAACAGAACGAGCAGCGACCGTCTGTTTTGTTAAAGTAGGTGTAAAAAAGGTAAGCAACGAACATATAATAGCTAAAGTAAACAACCTATAACTCATACAATATCCTCCAACTATTCTGAATGGCTTTTAACTCTATTCATTTATAATATTAATATAATAAATATTCAAAAAATAATAAACAGAAGAACATTAATTAGAAGATAAAAGTTATATTAATATTTAATAGCTCATACGATCAGTGGCTGAATTAGTTTATAGACTTCGATTCATTGGTCATGAATATAAAAAAAACCAATCCCTATTGGAATTGGTTTTTTAAGCCACTGTTGCCGTTACATAGAAGAAAGTTTTAAACCACCACTTCTCCAAGTGGGTGTTCGCAAAAGCGTTCCTGCTTGTCCTCCAGGTCATATAGACAGAGGCTTGTCATTCCCGCCTTCATATTAAAACTC
>JAZUQD010000376.1:0-4501 GCA_045605505.1 Pradoshia sp. | reverse complement strand
TCGGATACGGCCATTGTTTCACCCTTCCATTTGTTCATAATGCAGATACCAAACAATACTACCGGACCTTCGTACGCATATTTGTGCATAGCATTCTCCTTCCATTTTTCGACAAACTAAAAAGGGAAATACCTTGTTACAAGGCATCTCCCTTCGTTTAAATATTTCTCGCTATTCAATTTCTTCTGTTTCAATGTCGTCTTCTTCGACTTCGCGAACCTCAGCAACTTCGTCTTCACGGTAGATTACGTAGCCTTTTTTTCTAAGCTTTTCGATTCTTCTTTCTTCCAGCTTGGTTTTGTTTTTATTGTAAGCAAAAGCTACTAAACCAGCTACGCCTGCAATTAACGCACCAACTAAAAGTTTCGAACCTCCACCTGAAGTTTCAATCTCTTCGCATACCGTTTCGATTTCGTTGTTAAGTTCCTCATTTACTAAGATTTCGTTTTCCATTTCTTTCTTCCTCCTATAATTGAAACGAGTATTATTTACTCATAATACGCATTGATTTTTTCGCGTATCTTGCCCTATCTGTTAATTTTGAAATAATCATATTTCGGTGCAACATTGTACGTCAATACCACACAAGGTTCGCCATCTTCCATGACTATTGCGGAATTGTGATCAATCTCAATTAAACCGTCCCGTCCAACATTCCATCCAAGTTCGTCGCCCATTCCTGGTGGTTTTACACCAAGTTCATTGTAGAACTCGCTTAACGACACATATTCGGACTGACCGTTAATCATACGTTCGTTAAGTTTGTTTTTAGCAGCATCAAGACTGTTAATATGACAACGGAAATATTTATCGAACTGTGGATCATACACCAATGTTCTACCGTTTCCTGTGTCATAAACACTAGTAGCTGTAGGCTGATGCTCGTCAACTTTCTTCTGAGCAACCTTATCGCGAATCGCTTTCTCTTTCTTTTCGCCGATAGTTTCAACTACTTTTTCCTTATAATCCGCTAAAGCTGTTGTCGAGATCTGATATGCGGTTGCTAAAGCTGCATTACGTCTCGCATGTACGGAACTCGCTCCAACAAGACAAGCTGTTGATGCTACCATAGTAACTGCCGCCGGAATATAAGGTTTCCATGCTGCTTTGACAGTTTCTACTGCCGTTAATGCGTCTGTTCGCTCTTCTTTTTTCTTTTCATCGATAAGTCGAAGAGCTTTCGGTGTTGCTTTTACAGCAAGTACGGTTGTTGTAATCATGCCCGCTATGCCCAGACCTGTAAGAATTTCAGGACTGTGTTTCGACACCCCTTGGCGAATATCCTCAAAGAGGTTCGTAAAGTTTGGTTTGTTCATTTTGCTTTCTCCTTTCTTTGAACAAATGTATAAAATAAAAACTAAAGGAACCAGTTAAGGCCCCCTTAGTTCTTTTTCTGTAATTCAGATACGGTTTTGCTTAAATCTTCAAACCCCTGTTTTAAATCTTCAAATTCCTTAGCTTTTCTTCGTTCTGACATGATGTTATCTACCATCGAAATTCCCGATGCTACCGACACCACTACCTTCCCGATTTTTTTGATAGGAATCTTAGTAATAAAAATTGGTAAATTCATAGCATAATCTCTCCTTTCCGTAACAGCCACTGTTTAATTCGCGACTAATGACAGATTATCACCGTTTCTTGTCACCTGCGTACGGTTTAATAATAATTGTATTCAAGAAAATCGTAAGTAGGCTCAAATGGCATTTCTAAAATATAACATTCTAGACCGTCATCGAGAGTTACTTTCCTATGATTGAATTCGATCCAGTACTCCCCTTCGTCAGTAGGAGTCCAACCTAATACGGAACCGTAATCAGTTGTTTCTAATCCGAGGAATTCGTATAGTTCATTAAGATAAGAATATCCTCGAAGAATATAGTTGCGATTTAAATGATATTCAGCATTGATAACCTGTTCGATAGTAGCTTCGAAATATCGATTTGAATGCTCTTCGTAGAATAAAACTGGTTCTCCACAAGCCTCATCAGCTGTTAAATCACAAGTTGTAGCAAAATATGAACCATGCACGCCAACTTCTTTAGCTTTCTCAATAGCTATATGATCCATAATATTTTGATGAGCTTCCTCTCCATACAGCTCTTTTAATGTTTCTTTGTATTCTTTAAAAGAAGTATCTAATAAAGCATACGCACTAGCTAGAGCTGCTTGATTATGTTTATTTAATACGTTCGCTCCAAATATACATGCCAGAGTTGACACACCTATTAATATAGTAGGAATATAACTCGGACCAGCTACTCGAACGACTTCTAATTTTGTTAGTTCTTCACCCTTCTCTTCTTTAGCTTCTTTTAATAGAGTTAAAGCTTTTGGCGTTGCCTTTACCGCCGTGATAGTTGTTACCATTGTTCCAACTGCTCCTGCGCAAGTTAGAATTGTCGAACCGTTGCGCTTCCAAAATACCTTGGCGTTGCGTAACATGTTGTTCATTTGTCTCCTCACCTTTCGGTTATAATTTTGGGTGAAGCAAAAGTCAAAAGAAACAGTCGGATTCTCAAACCCCTAACCTTTCGGCATACTAGGCTCCGCGACGCCATATTAGCACCGCTACCTAGTAAGACTAGACTTATACTAGTTACTGTCTCTCATAACAGTCCATGTTTTTATCGCGAATCCGAATATAAAAAGAAAGAGCCCTTGCAATAAGAGCTCAGTCTTTCTTACGGTTTTCAATCACTTTCTTAGAGGCTTCAACAACTTTATCTACTGCATCACTCATCAAACCACCAACGACTAAACCGCCCGCAATTTCAATAATGTGCTTTAGCATAACATTCATTTTGAATTCCTCCTAAAGTTTATTTCTTTCCATAACACACCATGTTTTTATCGCGAAATAGAAAAGGGTCATCCAAACCCTTTTCATAGTTACTAACTATTATTTCGTAAATACTTAATAAAAATCCAAACTAACCATAGTCCTCCGGTCATCATCGTTAAAATAAAATCAACAATTAAACCTAATGTACTACGTTTTTTCTTCATATATCATCTCTCCTTTTCCATATATAATAGTTATATTACTCATAACATTGTCTGATTTCTCCGCGATCGCCGCAAAAAAAAAATAGAGAGACCTATATTATAGATCTCCCTCGTTACTGATAGTTTTCATAATTTTGTTGAACTCTTCACTTTTAAGTTTCGCTTCTACATTCAATTTGACAGTTGTATCTCCATCGATTGCCCAAAAATCTAAATCATTCAATTGAATGTTAACTTTACATCCAAACTTTTTATAGATAATTCTAGCCATCAATTTTGAAACAATACCCTTCATAAAATTTGTAGATAATTTTACTCTCATTTCGTCCATTCCAATCCTCTCCTTATGAATATATCTTTTCATAATAGAGACTGAAAATATCGCGAATCTAAATGTCCTTCCTATCGAAGCAAGTTTCCCAGCGTTCTCGCGGTATAGGTTTGATTTTTAGAGCCCACATAATTTGTCGGATTGTTACAGTTGGGTATAAACCGTCCATAGCCAAACCTGAACGAGCGTCGAAAAACTCTTTAAACTTAGGATGTAAATATAACGTATCAGTTAACCACGGATCTATTTCACCCCACCATGTAAATTTATCGGTAGAATCAAATCGTTGCTGTATAACGGCCAACCCCTTTTCGTCCATTTTGAATAACGTACATCGATCGTAAACCGGGTGATCGCATTCGTATAACTCGCCGTATGTAGATAAATATATAGAAGGTTTTTCATAGTGATATCTCATATGTATCAACTCCGTATATATGGAATAAAAAGAAAAGGAGCTGTGAAATCCACAACTCCAATCCTTGAAATCGTATAGTTCGTTATTTCCAACGGAACCAACTCGAAATGCTTTTACCTGGAGATGTGTTGAAATACTCCATTTGTTCGACCTTACCGATGAACCCTGCTAAATATCGTTTACATAAGGTATCCACTACCGGTGTCAATGCCAATCCTGCAGCCAGTGAAACAACCTTGAGATTTACTTCTTTCTTCTCAGTTTTGTTCTTCTCGACTTTCTGAATTTCATCTAACACCTTTTCGTGTTCCTCTGTACCCGGTTCAAGGGTTTCCAGTTTGTCATACATGCGGTTTAACTCCACATCTTGTCGGTTTTTCATTTCTTTCATTTTTTTCTTCCTCCTTAAAAATGTTTTCGAACTTATACGTTCTCATAATAGCATCTGTTATTTTGACGAAATTTCGCCATGAGTTTCAATATCAAACAGTACTTGTTTCTTTACGTACATACTGTCTAAACTCTCGCCTAGTTCGAATCGGCAAATATCCTTCATCGGATCGGATAAGTCAATAACGAAAGTGCCAGATGATTTTGGCTTGTTTGCTTTCTCAACAAAATATGTTATTGCTCCTCCTATAATCATACCGATGACTATCATAACTACATAGTCCATATATACCTCCTTTCGATTTGAAATGTTTTTTATAAAAAATCCCCTCCGGGAAATTTTACACTAAAAA
>JAZUQD010000375.1:0-2045 GCA_045605505.1 Pradoshia sp. | reverse complement strand
CCCGAATTCATGTAAGAAATCTTTATTATCAGCAAAAGATTCATGTGCCTCTTTGTAGCATGTCAGAGCCTCAGCATACTGTTCAAGTTCAGAATGGGCCGTTGCAAGGAGCCAATTGAATTGAGGGTCATCTTCTCCCATAGATCTGACCGAGGATATGAGATCAATGACATCGTCAAACATGTCTTCGTGTAAATACAGCTTACCTAATGTAAGGATGGCTTCTAGGTACCCTGGATCAATTGCAATAGCTTCTGACAGCCATTTAATAGCTTTGTCCGTGTTACCAAGCTTACTTGCAAGTTCAGCTCCATAAAGGAAAATTTCCTTATTGAATGGATCTTCTTTAATTCCTTCTTCAGCAATTTCCAAAGCCTTCTCCAAATTATGATTTTCTTCATAGGCCATGGCTAAATACATATATAGCGAATGGTAGGCAGGGTCTATTTCTTTCAGCTCGGTGAATTTGGCTATAGCTATTGTGTATTCCCCTGCGTGATAGGCAGCAAAGCCATGTTCAAATAATAAATTTACGTCATCATCATCCCTTCCGGCTTTTTGGAAATACGGGAGCGATTCTTCAAATTCGCCCAAAGATACCAGTGACAATGCCAATCTCTTATCTATCGAGATGCCATTTATAACAGTCTCATTCTTTAAGATATAGGTATATAATTCTACAGCTGAACGGAAATGTCCTTGTTGATAATAAAGTTCTGCAAGAGCAAATTTTACAATGGGCTCATCCGGTAAAATTCGATTGGCTTCTTTTAGCTTTTGGACACTGACTTCCTCCATACCCATGCCTTGATATAAATCGCCTAATAATAGCAGTGCGCCTGGGTACATTGGGTCTTCCTCATCAATTTTTTCCAAATACAGTAACGCTTCCTCTTCTTGCCCTAATTCCGTTGAAACTTCAGCCAAAGAAAACAAAATTTCTCCTTCATCAGGATAACGCTCCAGCAACTCTTCAAAAAGATCCTTTGCTTCTTCCATAAACCCAAGGGAAGCAATTTCTTCTGCCAGTGTATATACATCGTCATCATTATTTGATTGCTTAATCTGATTTATATGTTTTTTAGCTTCTTCAAATTCACCTTGCATCAGTTTTTTTATTATTGAATCTATATTCATACGTGGCAGTCCTTTCCATTTCCATAAATCTTTTTACTGCTCTGCTATTCATTCTGCAGAATGATGTTTGTTTAATCCGAAATTCACGGATTTTTTATATTACCTCCTATTATACTCACTTTTTTCAATCTATATAAAGTGCTCAAGGGAGTAGGTTTTAAAATTTTTTCAGATTGAAGTTGTACATGTCTGTCAAATAGGCTATTTGAGGTAGAGGAGCTTGGAGTTCTTCACATTTAAGGTTATATAAGTATACTGTATCATGTAGAAAAAAGCGACCAATCAAATCTTTTCATTTCCTGCCATCTATAAATACCATTTATAGAAAGTTCACCACCAATCTACTATATATTGGAGTATAAGGCCATGGCTACAATGACTTTCTTTAAGACATGCTATGAAACTATCAGAAAATTTAGTACCAAAAAAGAGAGGTGACCCCCTCTTAGCTTGTAGTCAAAGTCCTTATCTTAGATGTGCTTGTCTGCAATTTTTCATTTTTTTGTGCTAGTTAACGCTATTTTCTACAGAAAGTCCACGCAGACGATGCTTACTTTCTCTGACTTGAAGAAGAATGGCCAATTGGACTTCGGAAAGTTCACAAATGGCCTGAAAATAGTTTAAGGACCGGTCTATCAGGAATAAGCTGAAAAATAAGAAGGAATTCAGAAATGCCCTTTTAGAGCCTTTCTGAATTCCTTTTGCCTACAGTCTGAGCGGGGTTCCCCCCTCTTTTTATTCCTGAACAGATAGTAGTTTCGTTAAATCTGCAAAAAAATCAGGATACGATACAGAAATGGCTTCTGCATTACGTAATTCTACGGGTTCATTGGAAAGCAATGACGCGATCACCAATGTCATACCGATTCGATGGTCTCCAAGGCTGTCCACTACACCCCCGTGCAGAG
>JAZUQD010000374.1:0-8146 GCA_045605505.1 Pradoshia sp. | reverse complement strand
ATGGTCAGCTTATTTTCCAAAAGCCATTCAAACCATCGTCCGTGTCCGTCGGTGGCTGCAATGATATTTTGGCTTTCCATGCCCTCGAAATAATAATCCAGGTGCAAAAACTGATCCTGAATATTATTGTAAAGGTGGAATACATCTCTTTTCTCTCCAATCGCTTTGACAGCTTGCAGCAAATTCTCTTTTACTTCTAGTGGCATTTGGTTTGCAACGTGCGTATGAAAAATACAAACCACACTTTCCTCTGGAATCATCTCAACATACTTAGATAATAAACGTATTCCGTCCCCTTCAACCAAATTTACTGGACATTCTTTTATATAGCTTGCCGCTTTTTCAAACATAAATAATCTTTCTTTATGTTCGGGCCATATTAAAGATTTAAGCCATAATTTCTCTTTTTCATCATTTAAATGGATAGGATTTAAATCCAAGCCAATTCTGGTTGAAACCGGAGGTGGGGTGACTTGGAGGGTTGGTATATAATTTCCTTTTATCTCTGCGGTAATTGTAAGTCTGGAATCTGTATTGCTGTAAATGCCATTTTCCCCGTATGTATATGAATAGTGATCAAAAAGAAGTTGTAACCCTGCACTTGTACCAATTTCGACAAGGGCTAATGGTTTCTTCGCTATCTCATAAATTTCACAAAAAGCAGGGTAAAGATATGCGCATCTTCGAACTTCATTTGTTTGAACTAGTCTGGTTTTCAGAATCGATTCAATTTCCTCTTGATAGGTCATGCAAAAATCCTTAAAGTGTCCAAATGACTCCTTATATGATTTTGGATGCTCTACGATACTGGGATAATACTCTTTTAGCGCGTGTTCTTTTCCTTTTAATAAAAGATAGTGGACTGCTCCAAATAGAAGGTTTGGAATAGGTTGTTCATCTCGTGCAGTTTTGGCTATCTCAAGGATAGGATCATCCATGGCAATTTTTATAGATAAATACTCGTATAATCTGCTGGAGCCTTCACATTCCCTTTCCGCAAAATTCAAAAAGGCTTGAGAAGCTACTCTATTAAACAAATCAAATCCCCCTTCAAGGCTAAATTATCAAAATTCCCCACCTTCACTTCATCTTTTAAAGCTCATAATCAACAAGACTTTAGTTAATACAATCTCTTCTTGTTCATTTTATATAATCGTTGCTTCAGAAATAATATGCTTCGGTATATTCTCTATATAAACCCTCCCATCGATTAATCCAGGTCATACGCAATTCTAAAATTAAATTCGTCAATTCGTTTTCAATATCCTTCTTAATCAAAGAATCAATTCATCCGAGCCAAATAAAAAAAAGCACTTCACCAAAATAGTAAAGTGCTTTGCAAACGTATATTGTATGAACGTTTAATCATCAAGGTTAACCTGCTCCATAAAAGGGTTGTTTGACTTAGATCTCTTCACCTAATTGCTGCATCATTAATCCGGCTGCGCCGATAACGCCCGCATCATTTCCAAGAGAAGCTACTCTAAGTTTAGTCGATGCCGCTACACGTGGAAAGGCAAATTGCTTAAAGTATTTTTCAATTGGTTTCAAGATAATATCACCGGCCCTTGAAACACCGCCGCCGAATACGATGATGTCCGGATTGATTATATTGCCGACATTGGCTGCCGCAAGACCAAGGTATTTGGCAACCTCATCGAGAACATCCAGACTTGCCTGATCTCCCTTTACAGCACACTCAACCACGTCTTTAGATGTGATTAAGCCTTTATCATTAAATACAGCTGAAATAGCCGAATCTGGTATTTTCTTAACCTTTTCTAAAGCAAGTCTTACAATACCAGTGGCTGAGGCAATCGTTTCAACACAGCCTGTCTTTCCACAATTACAAGGTGCTCCGCCTTCCGGTATAACTGTAATATGGCCTAGCTCGCCCGCTGCCCCGCTTGTGCCATGGATTAAATGTTTATTCGCGATTACACCGCCGCCGACACCGGTCCCAAGGGTGATACAAACAAAATCATTTGTCCCTTTTCCTGCTCCCTTCCAAAATTCTCCGAAGGAAGCTACGTTTGCATCGTTGTCCACGACTGCCGGTATGCCCAATTCTTTTTCGAGCAACTCTTATAAAGGATAGTCCTGCCAGCCAATATTCACAGCCACATAGATTGAGCCGGTTTCAAAATTAACGGGTCCAGGTGCTCCCATGCCAACACCTATTAAGTTACCATCTTGCCATTCTTCCAGTTTCGATCTGACCGACTTGCCAATATCAGAAACAATATGAAGGCCAGCTTCTTCTTTTCTGGTCATGATCTCCCACTTATGTACAATGACTCCTTCTTTGTCAATGAAAGCAAGTTTAATCGTCGTACCGCCAATATCAATCCCAAGTAACCAATCTTGTTTCCCCAACATTTGATTCACCTTTTCGATTGTTTTAGTTTTTGTTTTTCCTTTTCATATGCTATCTCTTGTTTCAAGATTAAAATGGCCGTTTGATAATCTCTGATTTCAATCAATTGAGAGTGAAATAGCTCCCGTACTTCTGCTTCCATCATTTCAAGATCAGCTAAACGATCACCCATGTATATGATAGTTCCAAACCTCTTTAAATATTGTTGAATTTCATATACAGATTTCATTATGTCTCATTCCTTCCTGATTCTCTCTAAGTATAGCTGAATTTGATTGTTCTCCTCAAGATACTTTCTGTCATTCCAGTCATTTTGACATTTATAAACAAAGCATATGTAGTTGGTGTTGAACATATATTCTAGGACAAAGCATCAGGTTATCTTCATTTTGTCTTCCTTTTTTCAGATATATACGTGAGGCTAATTCATAAAGTGGGGAGAGAATCCTTTTGAAAAAATATATTGGTTATCTAACTGTCGGTTTATTACTGTTGTTTACCTTTACTTGGTGGGAACATCTTTATGTACAAAAAGACTTAGCTATCATTAAGTATTTTCCGCTTAATCAAGAGGCTATGTTTAACAAGACGGATTCTTCCTTGACCTTGCAAAAACAGGGTCAAGAGAATGAACAATATGAAGTTTTACTCTCAACTGAGTCAATTTTGAATCAAAAAAGTTATCTAAGACAGGATTTTTCACTTTTATTTCAGAATGGTCGGTTAAAGGAATATACAAAGGATTGGGAGCAGAATACTGATCGAATTACACAGCAGAAAACAGTGAAAGCTCAAGAATCTTCCTTATTTCAATCCATTACGATTCATTATGCGGAGATTCATACAGATAACGATACGCCAACCAGTTCATTTAAATTAACAGATAGCAACCTCTTTGTAATTGCTTCACGCTACGGGCCCATTAAATCATTTCAGAACCCGGAAACCGACGAACAAAAGGAATGGGCATTTACTTTATCTTCAGTAAGCAATTCCAGGCTCGCTAAAGTACTCGATCGTTATACAGGCGACAAAAAGCTCGATATTACAAAGTATCAGGTTATCCCCCTGACAAAGTTGCCGACCGAAGGAAAAAAACTATTAGCCGGATATACAGATGAGAAGCGACTGGAGATTACGGAGAAGCTTTGGGAAGCCTTCTATACGATTTATATTTCAGGAATCAAAAAACAAGATGGCACTATCATTGATCCAATTGACAGTACCATCCCATTGATTTTGCGCAAACAAGATACAAATAAGCTAATCATTCTTATTCAGGATAAATCCGGCTATATACATGAATTTTATCAACTTCTCCCTTAAAGATAGATTATAGGGATTTGAGCGTATTCAGTATAGCTTTATAGTCTTCATTATCCGGTTCCTGATCGACTGCTTTTTGGATATACTCTTTCGCTTTATCCATCTGTCCCCACTGCCAATAAATCAGTCCAACATCATAATACGCTTCAGGGAATATTTCTCTTTGCTCAATTGCTTTTAGAAAAAGCTGCTCTGCCTTCACTAAATCTTTATCCTGATATTTGATATATCCCGCCAGAAAATAGGCTTCTGGAGCATTTTCTTCATCAAGATAGTCATCAAGCAGGTCGTATGCTTTGTCATATTCCTTTGAATTGACATATTCTTGGGCAAGCGTGACATCATTTTGATAATTATGTCCATCTTCATTTGCGGCATAACCATATCTCACAAAACCGATTGTTAACAACACGGTTAGCACCAATGCAGCTAGTTGGAAAGGCAACTTACGGTTTTTCGGCAATCTGACAATAGCCGCTGCAAGAAAACCTCCAATCAAGCCTCCTATATGACCGGCACTATCAATGGCATCTGCGGAAAAAGTAATAACCAGGTTTATAATCAGAATAACGATGACATTCCATCCCATTGTTCTAAAAAAGAGAGTGGGATGGAGAATACCAAACAATAATAAGGCCCCAAGCAATCCAAATATCGCTCCGCTGGCACCCGCAGACAAATTGGGCACCAAAATAAAACTGGCTACTGAACCAATAAAGCCGGCGAAAAAGTAAATGATTAAAAATCTAAAGCTCCCATAAATCCGTTCCACAATAATCCCAACAAAATATAAGCTTAATGTATTCAACACTAAATGTGTAAGTCCAATGTGAAGAAAAATAGGGGTGAAAAATCTCCACCACTCCCCTTGCATAATCAGCGGGTTATATTTTGCACCAAACTCGATGAGTGTTTGAGGATTTGTGCTTCCACCCCTCATTTCCAGTAAAATAAATATGAGGACTTGAATGGCCATTAATAGATAGGTGAAGATTGGTTTTCCATAGGAGAAAATTTGTTCATCCTGCTTCACTTTTTGATAAGAAACAGACATGGCTTCCTGTTTTAGGTCTTTTATTTCCTCCTCAACTATGGAATGATAATCCCTATCAGCTAATTCGAGTGAAAAGCCAAGAAATTTTTCTACATCCCCTATATGCTCTTGTGCAGAATCCGTTTGAAAAATCAGAGTGTCAACTGTAACTTTTGCATGTTTGGCATCTGAATACCTTCCAACAATATCCGAATAATCATCTACCGGAGCATATTGACTTATATAAAGTGACTTAACGGTCAGTTCCTTTTTGGAAAGAAACTTACGAATCTTTTCAGCATTATGCAGGACAAGATTCCGATCTTTCTTCACTTGATTGGACCAGCCCAAATCTTCCCTTTTTATACGGATAACTGGGTCTACCCGACTGGATTGATTTTCAAGCCATATTTCCTTGTGGTCAGTGGAAGCAGATATAAATCGATATCCTTTCTTTATAATCAATTGATTAATAAAGGACCAATAGATATATTCTTCTTTAAAGCTCACTTATTCCCCTACTTTCTCTCCTCTTATAAGCTCTCTATGTCTATTTTATCATTACGCCATATGAACGGAAATACTACATATCTTATGATTGATTTGATTGATTTTGAACCGTTTTAAAAATCGGCAGTTCCATTAAAACAGCTAAAATCATATTACGCATTACTTTATTTTTCATAATGGAAGACCTGTTTTGAAACATCATATACCCTATTATGCCAGAGACAAAAACAATTAAAAAATTCTTCATAAAAAAATCCCTCCTGTATTACCATATAGTTTGGAGAACAGGAGGGATTTTTATTCTACTTATAATAATTCATTAAGAATCGGGTTCATCGTTTCCTTCAATACTTTAACAGAATGAGAGAACTTTTCTTGTTCATCAGTTGATAATTTCAACTCAAGTATATCTCCAACGCCCTCACGATTTACAATTGCAGGAACACCGACATACACATCATCTTCTCCATATTCCCCATCAAGGAAAGTGGATACTGTTAAAATGCTATTTTCATTCTGAAGGATGGCTTTCGTAATCCGAACCAGACCCATGGCAATCCCATAGAATGTTGCGCCTTTACGATTAATAATTTCATATGCTGCATCACGCACATTTATAAATATCTTATCGAGATCTTCCATAGATTGATCAGATTTACTGCCAATTAGTTCACTTATGTTCTTTCCTCCAACATTTGCGTGGCTCCATACCGGCAATTCTGTATCGCCATGCTCCCCAATGATATAGGCATGAACATTTCGAGGGTCCACTTCAAAATAGTCACTTAACATAAAGCGGAATCTGGCTGTATCGAGGATTGTACCGGAACCAAGAACACGGTGTTTAGGAAGCCCTGAAAATTTCCATGTTGCATAAGTAAGAATATCAACCGGGTTAGCAGCGACAAGAAAGATCCCATTAAATCCATTGGCCATAATTTCTCCAACAATAGATTTAAAGATTTTCATATTTTTTTCAACTAAATCGAGACGTGTTTCACCAGGCTTTTGATTCGCTCCTGCAGTGAGTACAACAATATCTGCATCTTTACAGTCAGAATAATCTCCAAACCAAATTTTCGTTCTATTCGGAGCAAATGGAGTTCCATGGTTTAAGTCCATTGCATCGCCTTCAGCTTTATCCTTATTCAAATCAATTAAAACAAACTCTTCCGTAATCCCCTGGTTTAACATAGCGAATGCATAACTGCTTCCAACAAAACCTGTACCCACCAGAACAACACGATTTACATTCTTTTTCATTACAAAAACCACCTTTTTTCCGATACATATAAACTCTTTATACTGTAGTATTATGTGAAACTATGCCAAGTTATTATACATACAACACTGCTAATAACAATCGAGCTTATATTCACAATTTCATTATCAATCCAGTTAATTCCCTTTCTTTTAATGGTTTGGTGATTACAGTGTTGAGTTCTCTCCGTATGGACTGAGCATACCGGGCATATATATTCGACTTGTAAGAAGGCACCTATAAGGGTATCAAGTAGGCTTCCCATAAATCCGAACACACCCAGCAAGATAAGCATTGGCAGTGACAGATTAAACATAATAATGGCTGCTAATGCAATAAATATAGAGCCTCCAAGCCCAGCAAGAGAACCAAGCACTGAAACTGCACCTGAAGTACCTGGCTCGCATCTTTTCAAACTGATCAAATGAATTGGATTGGATTTACTGAGCACCCCCAATTCCGATGACCATGTATCAGATGTAGCTGCCGCAATCGATGCAATAAAAGCAATTAACCAGATTTGAGAACCGTCAGATATAAAATAAAGAAGAGAATATATTCCAGCAGGAACACCATTAGCGGCCACCTGAGCCCAATTCCGCCTGCTTCCGTTTGTTAGTTTTTGATCAAGCACCTGTTTCCTTCTCTTTTTATAGCTTGAAAAAAAACTTGATGAAGAAAAAAACAATCCTATAAGAAACAACCCTTCCCATCCAAAACCTATCACAATGGAGACACCTACTAGAAAGGCTGCCAAAGCACCTGATTTATTCAGGGCATTAAGTCGATAGGCTCCGTACGAGCATAAAGCAACAAGCACATAGATGATTAAATCAACCACAATTTATTACCCCTTGATCTGTAAATATATAGTCAACCGGAATATCAAATTCTTCCGTCGGAATATCGTCCCTTACTTGCATCGTAAAGGCAAGCGATATTTTTATTCTCTGATAAGAGGCTAGATAACGATCATAATAGCCCCCTCCAAATCCAACACGATATCCCGCTTTTGAAAAAATAAGTCCTGGAACTACCATGACATCAATTTTTCCAGCCTCTACCTTTTGACCTTTATCCGTTTTAGGTTCTTTTAAACCATGATATACGGATTCCAATATCGTACTTGGATCATACTTATAGAAATCCATCTGTTTGTTGTACGGTTCGCATTTTGGTATTACGATCCTTTTCTTTTCTTTCCACGCTCTTTCGATAATCCCGTGCGTTTCAATCTCAGGAAACCTAGAAATCGTGATTCCAATCGTATGGGCCTTTTTCCATATGTCATGTTGAAATAATGAATCAATAATTTGGTTCGTATATGTATCACGCTCGTCTGTCGGACATTCCATAAGCAAACGACGATAAGTTGTTCTCAACTCTCCCTTTAACATTACATTAAATCCCCTTATGTTCTATATTATTCCATAAAAAAAAACAACAGGAGAGTACCTCCTGTTGCTTTTATTTTGTTTCGCGGTGCGTAGTTGTACGTTTCTCTCTTGGGCAATATTTTTTAAGCTCAAGACGATCAGGATTATTACGTTTATTTTTTGTGCTGATATAATTACGCTCACCGCACTCTGTGCAAGCTAAAGTAATGTTTACACGCATGTGAGTCCCTCCAGTTCATTCA
>JAZUQD010000373.1:0-1554 GCA_045605505.1 Pradoshia sp. | reverse complement strand
CATAACGGTAGAGGTTTTCTGTTATATCCATCATGCCGTGGTAGTCTGTATAAGCCTGGTAAAGTTCCATAAGTGTGAACTCTGGATTATGTCTTGTGTCAAGACCTTCGTTACGGAATACACGTCCGATTTCATATACGCGTTCCATACCACCTACGATAAGTCTCTTTAAGTAAAGTTCAAGAGAAATACGAAGTTTAAAGTCTTCATTTAATGCATTGAAATGTGTTTCAAATGGTCTTGCTGCTGCACCACCTGCATTTGAAACAAGCATTGGTGTTTCTACTTCCATGAAGCCCTGTCCATCTAAGTAGTTACGGATGCTCTTTAATACTTTTGAACGTTTTACGAAAGTATCTTTTGCGTCTTCATTCATGATAAGGTCAACGTAACGCTGACGATATCTTGTATCTGTATCTGTAAGTCCATGGTATTTTTCAGGAAGAATCTGTAAGCTCTTTGAAAGCATAATCATTTCTTCTGCATGGATAGAGATTTCGCCTGTTTTTGTACGGAATGCATATCCCTTAACACCATAAATATCACCGATGTCTGATTTTTTGAAATCTGCATATGCTTCTTCACCGATAGCATCACGTGCTACATATACCTGGATTTTACCTTTTAAATCTTGGATATTACAGAAAGACGCTTTTCCCATTACACGTTTGAACATCATACGGCCTGCAATGCTTACGTGAATTGGGCTTGCATCCATGATTGCTCTTCTCTCGTTGTAATCATCATTTATCACTTTTCTTGCTTCAGCTTCATCCATTCCATCTGTATTTACTGCTGGTCTTCCTGCAAGCAATTCTACTTCATGTTTTTCATAAAGAGCTTTTACTTCATCGGAATGATGTTCCTGGTCGTATTTTGTGATAACGAATGGATCTTTTCCATTTTCCTGTAATGTCTGTAATTTTTCACGGCGAATCTTTAAAAGTTCATTTAAATCCTGCTGTGGTGCGTTGTTTGCATTTTCCTGATTGCCCATGCTCTTCCTCCGTCTATAATAAAACGTTTCTCTACTTTAAATTAAACTGATTTCTGAATATCAAGTACTTTATAAGAAACTACACCTACCTGTGTTTCTACGGATACCATATCTCCAACTTTTTTACCAATAAGTGCTTTTCCTACTGGTGATTCGTTTGAGATTTTTCCTTTTAAGCTGTTTGCTTCTGTTGAACCTACGATTTTATATGTTAATTCTTCATCGAATTCACAGTCTAAAATTCTAACCTGACAACCAATATTGATTGTTCCAAGGTCTACTTCGTCTTCGTCTACGATTTCAGCATTCTTTAAAATCTTTTCGATTTCTTCGATACGTGCTTCGATGTCGCGCTGTTCATCTTTTGCTGCATCGTATTCTGCGTTTTCTGATAAATCGCCCTGTTCACGTGCTTCTTTTATCTTCTGAGCCACTTCTTTACGCTTTACAACGATTAAATCTTCTAATTCGTCTTCAAGTTTTTTAAGACCTTCGCTAGTTAAAATGTTTTTCTTTGCTGTCATAATTACTTTCTTACCTTTACCCTTCTCTCTGTT
>JAZUQD010000372.1:0-8843 GCA_045605505.1 Pradoshia sp. | reverse complement strand
ATACAATTGGATTGTAAGCCATTTGGCAAATAAGACCATTGATCTTGTTCTTGGACGAATTAATAACAATTTTATTGTCCCTGTTTGATATTCATTAGCCAATATGCTTCCTGCCAAACCAATCGCTAAAAATACGGTAATAATCAGAAAGTTGGATAACACAGACATAAAATCGATTACATTTCCGTCGGTTCCTTTAATTAATTTTGTAAAAAAGAATGGCATGAGGCAAATCAACAAAGGCATAACCAAGAAAGAGATTCTGACCATTTTCATGCCTGCGAGTTTGTAGTGCTCATTATAGAGTAATGACATCATGATATTTCGACCTCCCTCTTTGAAATGGTCTGTAAAAAGGTATTTTCCAACTGATTTTGTCCATACGCAAGCTGATACACACTCACTTTATTCAGAACCAGTCTTTCATTAAGCAAGGGGATGTCCTTCTTTTCAACAGATACCCGGATTTGGCTTTCGGTATGTGATAAAATATCAAAATCAGTCTTTAATACTTTCAAAGCAAGTTGCACATCATCAACTTCAATCACGAGCGTACAATGATCAGTCTTCACGCTTGTCACCTCAAGCAATTCTCCTGCTTTAATAATTGCAATTCGATCACAGAGCATCTCAACCTCCGATAACAGATGGGTGGAAATGAGAATAGATATGTTCTCTTCTTTGGCTAAATAGAGAAGATGATTACGCAAATCATGCATGCCTTCCGGATCTAAACCGTTTGTCGGTTCATCCAAAATTAAAATCTTCGGTTTATGTAATACAGCTTGGGCAATTCCTAACCTTTGTTTCATCCCTAACGAGTATGTATGTACTTGATCATGAATTCGTTCGGAAAGATGAACTAACTCAACAACCTCTCCTATTCTATCAGAAGAAACATTCGAATATAAATTTGCATATAATTTCAAATTTTGCCAGCCAGTCAGATCATTATAAAAGGATGGGTTTTCAATAATTGCTCCTACATGCTGAATAGCCTGCACAAAAGATGTTCCTACTTCCTGATTCATGATTCGAATCTCGCCGGAATTTTTCTTCATCAGTCCGCAAATCATGCGAATTAACGTTGTTTTTCCAGCTCCGTTGGGTCCAATTAAACCGAAAATTTCTCCTTCTTCTATCGTGAAACTGATATCTTTTAGAATATCAGAACCAGCTAGTTGCTTGCTGACTGATTTAATCTCTAGTACCGTCCTGTTCATGCCCGGTTTCAACCTCCCCACTAGTCAATCTACTTATCCATTTTACACTACTTATAACGAGGTTACCTATATGGAGAAGAGCATTTTCCCATAAATCAAAGAAAAACGGACAAATATCTCTAACAAGTGTCAGAGAATAAATGCCCGTTTTTGTTTTCCCATTAAAATCAGACGGTGAAGAGCTCTGGTCATGACTACATACAATAGTTTAATATCAATCTCATGGTTTGCTGAGTAAACTTCATTATAGGTAACAGCAAATACGCCATCAAACTCCAAACCTTTCGCTAAATATGACGGTACAATCACTAGTTTATCCTTCGGAATCGAGGTCGTTTCTTCTAGTAAATAAAGGTCTAAATTTGTGTGCTTTTGAAGGATAGAGTACACAATAGCCGCATCTTCATCTGTTTTTGTAATAATGGCAAATGTATTTAATTTTTCTTCCTTCAATTGATTTAACTTCTCAGAAATCTGGCGAGCCCATTCTTCATCAGAGGTTATTTCCACAAATACCGGTGGTTCACCATGCCGAATAATTGGCTCAACTTCTGGAAATGAGGCGGAAAGCAGTTTTAATAATTGATTGGCTTCATTCATAATTTCTACAGTTGTTCGGTAACTTTTTTTCAACTCGCGATAAATGGCTCTTGGAAAGATGGCCTGTCTTACTTCTTGCCAATCCGTTATCCCTCTATATGAATGGATGCCCTGCGCCAAATCACCAACAAGGGTGAACATATCTGTTTCAAGAGCCGTTTTAAGCCCTTGCAGCTGCATAAAACTATAATCCTGCGCCTCATCAATGACCACATTCTTCGCCTTTTTCTCCGGCTGAACTCCATAAATTTTTGCATATAAATACAGAATAGGTCCCAAGTCTTCAAGCTCATACTTTTTCTTAGAAAAGATGCGTTGACTGCTTTTGCAAAGCTCTTCCGCTTCTTTTTTACTGAGCGTTTGATCAGAGTATTGTACAAGCTTGTCCGCATCACTGTACAACGCTTTATAAAGCGTCCATATATCTTTCTTATCAAAATAGCTCATGTAATTCTGGACCGCTTTTTTGATTTCCTTTTGAAGTTCATTGATTCTTGCCTCTTTTTTATCCAAAGCAAGCGAAATGTATTGTTTCCGCTTTTTCTCATCGCCCTTCCAGTTTAGGGCCCTTTCTATTCTCACATCATAATGCTGGACAACTTTTTTCACCATTTTATCTTTATTGAGGCGCACTTGGTTTTGTAAGACCTTTTTCAATTTTTCTATCCGTTTATAGAGAGGCAAATAGGTATATTCATTATACAAAAGATGATTAAACTGTTTTGCCGTATATAATTTAAATTTATCGACCCGGAAATCTTCATGGACCATTAAGCCAGTTTTGATTTCTTCTACATAATGATCCAGTACCTTCTGAAATAGAGAGGAACCTTTCAAGCTTGATAAATGCACTATTTGTTTATCCATTAGGAAGTCATGCAGCTTAGTATCCTCAGCTAATTTAATTTTCTTCCCTAATACTTCTTCCACATATCCATGGAAGGTTCTTTGTCTTACTTTCTCCACTCCCAGTTCCGGAAGAGCCTCTGAAATGTAATCAATAAATAAAAAGCTTGGCGCTAAAATTAATAATTGTTCCGGTTCAAAAACATCTTTATAGTGATACAAAAAATAAGAAATCCGATGCAAAGCAATCGTTGTTTTCCCGCTTCCTGCAGCCCCCTGGACGATAATAGGTTTATTTAAATCTGCTCGTATGATTTGATTCTGTTCCTCCTGGATCGTTGCGACAATCTCTGTTAATCGATTGGCAGAACTACCGGCAAGAGACTCCTGTAATAATTCATCCACTGTTGTCACATCAATATCCCGTAAATCCAGCAACTCACCATTTTCAATCATGAATTGTCGTTTCAAACTGATGGTGCCGTCATAGGTTTCGCCTTCTGACGTGTAACTCACATCTCCCAGGCGGCCTTCATAATATAAGTTAGCAATAGGCGAACGCCAATCGATAATCAATTGCTCCTGATTATCCCTCTGGAACAAGGAGGTTTTTCCAAAATAAAGTTTTTCCTTATCCAACGCTTCCCGTGAAGTGAAATCCACCCGTGCAAAATATGGCTTTGGTATTGCCTTTGTCAGACTTTCCAGTTCAGATCGAGATAGCTGATAAAAGCTGGCGCTTGTTAAAAGCTGTGAATATCCCGCGCTCTCTACCCAGTCTGCATCTTCAAAGATATCCTTCATTTTTTGCATAAATTGTTCTTTATTCGTTTCAGCTGTTTCAATCACAACCTGCATATATCTTTTGATGAACTCCAGCCGTAGTTTCTCTTCTTCAATCTCCTGATTCATACCGTTTGTCACACTTTCTCACCCATCCTATCTTTAAATAATTTAAGATTCCCTGTTTGAAAGGCTAAACGATCCATCATACTACTAATGGAGGTGGAATCATGTACAGAAGACAAATCGCTTTACTCTTTTCCGATTTTGGATTGGAATCTCTTTATGAAAAATTCGAAGTGCCTCTTGATATCCATGGGTTATTGGATGATCCAGATACTCTTGAAATGATGGAATACTTTTTAACCGTGTATGATTTTCATTCACCTGAACTTCTCTTATTCGATGAATTTTTAAGCCATTACAACATATGTACACATATAATACAAAAAAATCCTGATTTGCCTTTCTACTATATTGATTTATACCATTCGGGTGACGAAATCTCCCTCTAAACGTTTTAATTTAAAGGATTTTTTAATTTCAAGTCTTCAAGCTCTTCCGTACGACAAAATAACCAGACAATCGCTTCAGGATTGCCTGGTATTCTTCTATACAGTATTTACAATAAGTATGGCCCAAATAAACAGGTCATAACTAATAAATTATAGCCTATATAGTAAAATAAGCCAGCAAATAAGCCTGTATCCTGATTCATAACCCATCGATAGATTATATAAGTCAGAATACTGATGAATAATGGCCATACGATCAAACTACCATCGAAGTTAAGATAAGACGGAGCCGCAAAGAATGAACTTTCGGATAAGACCACATTCAGCATATAAATCATCGTGGCTACATAAAGGAGAATTCCTACGGGTTCCACCCACCTGCGTTCATTCCTCTCAAAAATATCACTCTTGATAAACGACAGGATTCCGTAAAAGACCAGCGGAGGCACAAGCCATACCATCCCCAGCACTAACATAAAAAAGCCGCTGAATATGCCTGATATAGAATAATATAGAGCTGAGATGTAATCATCTTTGGTTATTTGTTGTGATGATTCAATATATCGTTCATTATTTGTTGTACCATTCAACACATATTCCTTCCCATCAAATGTTTGCCACGTTAAATAAGTCTGACCAAGCCATTGAGGTCTCACAGGAGTGTCTTCCGTATTGCTTCTCCTTTCAGCGACCCAGGCTCCTTTTTGCTGAGTGGCATAATAGACATTATATCCAGATCGTTTTGCCACTCGACTGCCCTCAGCAACAAATAAGATGGCCGGTTTATCATCCTGATAGGATATTTGCAAATAGCGAGGATTGTCCAACTCATTCCCATTCGTCTTATCATAGAATGTATACTTCTCATTTTTCTCCATTTTTGATGTAGCCAAGTCAAAACTCAACTCCATCGCTTGATAGGCCCTTTGTCCCTGTGCCATCGTATACTTTTCGATAATCGCTGTAGCCTTTTTTTCTCCAGCATTATAAACAATGTTTTCAATCTTTTCTCCTCCGCTTGCTGAGTACTCGAGGATCTTTTTGGATTGATCATTTTGTAAAGAATAAAAATGGATATCCATATCAGAAATTTGGAGTCCTACAAAAGTAGAATGACCGTTTTCCGCTTGTAGAGCTGTATAAATGGGGTAATCGTATGTATGTATATGATTCGTTTCACCTGTACTTGCCGTATATTGTTTTAATTCATTCTGATTCCAAAAGAGAACTCCTGTATTCGTAGGTGTAAAAGAACTGATACCTGTAGCAATAACCTGATCTTTTCCATCTTGGTTGATGGTTAATTGATCATCATCCATATAAATCAGCTGATCCGCGGACGCCCAAATAGGTTCTGCCGGTGCCACTTCAGCTTGGATGGATTCTTCTTTGATGAGGTTGAAATTTGGATCAAATACTTTATGGGAAACGTCTGTATCATCTGGCATAAAAACATGAAACTCTTCACCTTTTTGATAACTGTAATAATCCATAGGAAAGTTTGATGAAACTTTTAAATTAGTAGATCTCCCCCAGCCATCATCAGGAAGAGTTGTCTCGAGTTTTAAATTGTAAACATAATAGAGAAGCAACATCATTAAAGCAGTAATAATCGGTATAAATATGGCTTTTTTACTCAAATGAATCCCCCTTTATTTCTAGATCTTTTTACACATATAAATATATCACTATATCGGTTTAAATTGGTAGAATTTTCTATATAATTTCAATAGTCCAAAAACTTCTATTCTTTATCTAATAATTCTTGTTCACTTAATTTAAAATATGTTAACCTTATATTTACATTAGTTTACTTATATTTTGGTTGAGGTGAGAATTTATGGCACAAAACAAAACGAAAAACCTAGTTCTGGTGGCTATGTGTGCATCCATCATCTGTCTGTTAGCCCAAATAACGATTCCTTTACCTCTGATTCCTATCACAGGACAGACATTAGCCATCGGGATTGTGGCAACCATCTTAGGCTCCAGACATAGCATGATTACCGTATTGGTGTATTTAACACTTGGCCTTATAGGTTTACCAGTTTTTTCTCAATTCACAAGCGGATTCGGCATTTTATTTGGCCCAACAGGTGGCTACTTAATCGGCTTCATCCCTACAGCATTCCTGATCGGGTTATGGTTAGAAAAAACATCGTATACATACCGTCAAGCCTTTATAGCTAACCTTATAGGAATGTGTATCACCTTAGCTGTGGGCTCGATCTGGTTAAAACTATTTACAGCACTCTCCTGGAATGAAGCACTGGTGACAGGCGTATATCCCTTCTTGCCAGTCGGCATCATTAAAGCATTCCTGGCCGCATGGTTTGGCATAGCCATCCGGCAGCGCTTGAACTCTGCCAAACTACTACCGACACAAACCAAAAGATACTCCTCCCTTTGATTGGGTGTGAGTATCTTTTGCCTTACAGAGAAAATGAAATGTGGATATATGATTAGTAGACAATATGGGGTGAAAAAGATGACTTCTATCTGCCCTGTATATGGTATGAATTAGTTAGATGTACCGGTTTGATATTCATTAAGTTTGCCTAATCTGAGGTATGAAAATAGCCACCTCCATAAAGGAAGTGGCTGTATTATTCAACTACTGCTTTTATTTAAAACAGAAAGACCTTAATCAAAAACATCTTTTGATGCTTTAGAATTTATTCTAAATATTGTTTATGTCCGCAACTTTGGCACAGAGCTACACGTTTACTACTATATTTTGTTTTACCATGTTCTTTTCTTTTTGGCACTAGTATCCACAATCCAGCTGTACATAAAATTAAGAAGAGACGACCCATTCTAGCCAAAATACCTGTTTTATGCACCTGCATTTTTCCTGATTGTTGCTCTAATACAACATTCATATTTGTTCCATTACAGCTTTCACACTTCATTTCTTTCCCACCTACCAATTATTTGCTTTCATTTTATATCATTTTATTAACATAGTAAATAATCCTGATATAAAAGTAAAATTCCCTATATTTAAACATATTTATCTATCATTTTATTATATTTATATATTATATAAAGTTTATTTAATGGTTGAACATTTCCAGATTTCTATTTTTACTTAATCTATTAAATATTACTAAATTCAGCCTGCTATAGTTTTGTGAGATTATAAATATTTCCAAATATTATTGTACTTTCATTTCCCTGTTAAATACTGTAAAATTAAATTATCTGAATATTCATCGTTGTAAAGTTTACATTTTACAGTTTTGTTATTTTGAGAGAAAGACTACTCGAAGGGGGATTTTTAAATGGGTTGGGATTACGAGTATGATGTTGTAGTAGTCGGCTCTGGTGCGACAGGTTTTTCGGCTGCCATTACGGCAAAAAAAGAAGGGTTAAGTACACTACTAATCGAAAAAGAAAAGCATTTTGGAGGAGCTTCCGCTTTATCAGGTGGCGGTGTATGGGTTCCAAATAATCGATATTTAGTTGAAGCAGGTGTTGCCGATAGTTTTGAAGAAGCTAAATTATATTTGGATTCAACTGTCGGTGATTTAGTAAGTGATACCATTAAAGAGACCTATTTGAAAAAAGGAATCGAAATGTTAGATTATATGCATAATTTGAGTCCACATATGAGATTCTCCTATGCAAATAATTACTCTGATTATTATCCAACACATCCGGGTGGAAAAGGAATCGGCCGTTCAATCGAACCTAAAGTGATTGATTTAAATAAATTACAAGATTGGAAGAGCAAACTTGTCCCTCCTGTAATGGATACAAAAGGTTTTGTTATGACAGGTCAAGATTTTGTTAAAGTGAACATGATCACCAGGTCCTGGGCAGGAAAAAGAGCCTCTTTAACACTAGGATGGCGATTAATTAAACATAAAGTATTTAAAAAGGATTATGCTGCTTTAGGAAGAGCATTAATAGCACGATTGGCTCTAACTTATAAAGATTTAAACGGAGAAATTTGGCTTGATTCCCCATTTGTTGATTTTATATACGAAAACGACAAAGTTACAGGTCTAACCGTAAACAAGAATGGCAAACAAGTCACAATTAAAATTAATAAAGGCTTGATCTTTGGTTCAGGTGGATTTTCCAGAGATCAAGAAAAGAGAGAGAAATATCTTCCTAGTCCTCAAGATGTCAATTGGACAAGCTCACCAAAAGGACAAACAGGCGATATTATTGAACCGTTCGCTAAATTAAATGCGAAGTTTGGGTTAATGGACAGAGTTTGGGGTGCACCTACTGTCATTAATCATTTGGGAATGCCCTTTTTCTTAGTTGCTGATAGAGGACTCCCAAATATGATCATTGAAGACCAAGATGGAAACCGATATATTAATGAACCGACTCCTTACCATGAATTCGTCGACAAAATGTATGAACATAATGAAAAAACAGGTGGTAAAGCTATCACTTCCTGGATTATTTTAGATGGTCGAGCTAAGAAGAGATATATCTTTACCGGTCTTTTCCCAGGGCAAGATTTTCCTCAAGCATACTATGACAATGGTGTGGTGTTGAAGGGAGATACAGTTGAGGAATTAGAAGGTTTATTGAATATACCAAAAGGAAATTTAGGTAAAACCATGGATAGATTTAATGAATTTGCTAGAAATGGTAAGGATTTAGACTTCCATAGAGGAGAAACACCGCATGATCGGTATTATGGGGATCCTTCTTTACCAAATCCTAATCTACTTGAAATCAACGAGGCTCCTTATTATGCCATGAAAGTGTACCCAGGTGATATCGGTACTAAGGGTGGTGTAGTGACGGACGAATTAGCAAGGGTCGTTAAAGAAGACGGTACTGTATTTGAAAATGTATACGCTTGCGGTAACTGTTCATCCTCGATTATGGGTCATTCTTACCCAGGGCC
>JAZUQD010000371.1:0-8446 GCA_045605505.1 Pradoshia sp. | reverse complement strand
GCATTAACATCAGCAATACGGCTGTACATGTTTTTCCATGCTATATTCATCTTCATATTACTGAAGGTCACCAGCCATATCAAAAATGGAATCATAATAACCGCCACGATGGCTAAGGTAGGATTTATATTAAACATGATGGCGAAGGCTCCACAGAAGGTCATAATGGCGATAAAGAAATCCTCAGGTCCATGGTGGGCAAATTCCCCGATATCAAATAAATCATTTGTCACACGACTCATAATATGGCCGGTTTTCGTGTTATCAAAGAATCGGAATGATTGACGCTGAACATGATTAAAGAGCTCCTGTCTCATGTCCGTTTCAATATTTATTCCAAGCTTATGCCCTAAATAGTTTACAACGAATTGCAGGAATGTACTCAATACATAAACAGCCAATAATAAAATGCTGACCGTAACAACCATGCTCCAATTTCCTGTTGGCAACAATTCATCAATAAACCACTGAACTGCCATTGGAAAAGCCAACTCTAGCAACGCAACAATGATAGCACTGCTAAAGTCGATTAAAAACAGCCGCTTATGCGGTTTATAATACGCAAAAAATTTCCTCAGCATCCCATTTATCCCTCTCTTTTCTATTCTTAATTATTCATTATATCAATATCCCGATCAATTAAATGCAATTTCTGTTTAATAAAGGAAGGGAATTATACTAAATTCATCCTATCATTCGTACAAATCGATCTGATATACTTTTAAACTCCTTTTCGACAAACTAAAAATTTTTTATGAAACTGTAACCAAAATTTAAGTTTAAAAATAATAGACTTTATAAATTTGCTAGAATCAACTCGCATCCTTGAATCTATCAACATTTCAAGGATTTCCCAATTCTAGCTATATTTTTTGTTTTTTTATAATTTTTTACAAACCCATTACACTTACATTAAAGCCTTCATTTGGGGGTTTTTTCTATATCTAGGTTGGAAATATAAAGAGTGTAACAGCAAAACAATAAAACAATAAAACAATAAAAACAAACGCAAAGGAGCGATTTATTATGGCTGACAAAATGTCTAGAGAAGAAGCAGGACGTAAAGGTGGAGAAGCTACATCTAAAAAACAAGATAAAGAATTCTTCCAAGAAATCGGCAAAAAAGGCGGAGAAGCTACTTCTGAAAACCACGATGAAGAGTTCTACCAAGAAATTGGACAAAAAGGCGGAGAAGCTACTTCTGAAAATCATGATAAAGAATTCTACCAAGAAATTGGACAAAAAGGTGGAGAAGCTACTTCTGAAAACCACGATAAAGAATTCTACCAAGAAATCGGACAAAAAGGCGGAGAAGCTACTTCCGATAATCATGATAAAGATTTTTACCGTGAAATTGGTAAAAAAGGCGGAGAAGCACGTAATAACGATTAATAGGTTGTTTAAACATAAAAAAGGTGACGTGAACCAAATCACGTCACCTTTCTTATGCTCATTGAACGGTTTTTAAAAGGCTATTCATTTCTGCAATTTGCTTTTGTTGAGTAGCAATCATATTTTGAACGTGTGTCTTTAATTCGGGATTTTGAGTGTATTTTAATATATTCTCGCCCATTTGAATGGCAGCCTCATGATGTGGGATCATTTCAGTCAGGAAGTCTCTATTGATATTACCTGTTTGTTTGGCTCCCTCCATTTTTGTCATCATCGTATTATAAATTTTATTATATGCCTGTAAATAAGATGCCTCTGCCTGCTTATTCAGGATGGGATTCGCTTTAAGTTTATTTTCCAACTCTTCCATTTTTCTTATCCCATTCAACTGTTCCCTAATAATAGTATCGGCCAGTCTTTTCACCTGATCATTGGCACCTTCATACTTTAATAAATTCTCTGACATGGAAACAGCGGCTTCATGATGAGGAATCATTTCATTTAAGAAATCAAGCGTTGGGTCTCCTGTTCTAGGTGCCATCGACATGCCTTCCTTCATCACTTGCAAAATACTTCTATAATTATCATAATAGTCCTTTTCCTTAGGTCCCAATTCCGCATGAACCTGCGAACTAAACATACATAGGAATACCAATAGTACCGCTATACTTCTTTTTTTCATAAAGAATCCTCCTATAGTTGCTGATTTTTCTTATTATGTAAAAAAAGTACAACTCCTATGCATATCATTCACAAAATGAAGTTCTGATCAATAGTCCAGCAATTTCAACTCAAAATTTTTCGTATAATAACAGGGTGTTCTACTTCTTCCTTGCTTTCATGCACGCAGAATTTAGAATTGATCAATATCCCGTATAACATCTTTTACTACATCTATTGATTTAAGTATATCCTCTTCATATTCCATACTATGATTCACTTTAGGATAAAGCTTCATTATCATATTGGGATTTTGCTTCAACTGTTTGTATCGATTCTCTACATAATGAGGATCGTGATCACCAATAAAGCATAGTCCTTGTCCAGAACTCTCTTTCATGGCAGTAAATACATCCTCCCTCTTTAATAAAGGGGTCAGCCACACAGCTTTTGCCTTTTTGAATCGGGCTTTTCTTATTTCATTACTCATCGCAATGGTTCCAAAGGACTTTCCAATCAGATAAAAATTTTCATAATCTTTTTCCTCTAGAACTCGATCAATGACTGCTCCGGAATCGTAAATCACCGCTTCGCTTAACTGGTCATCGGTAAAATCATAATAAGAATTATCTCCATACGAGTACTCTAAATGCAAAATATCCATTCCTTTGTTTAAATATATCCCAGTGGCAAAATGAAACAGAGGTCCCTGAACAGTATATCCCACACCCGGAAACATGATGACCAAGCTCTTTGAATCCTCAATTTTGCTTAAAGTGGAATAATGAATTATTTTCTCTTTATATCCTGATACCTGATTATGTTTAACCTGAAGCATAGCGCTGTCCTCCCCTTCATAAAAATATGTAGATTAATAGTACCACTTTTTACCAAACTGTATCTTGTTTTTTGAAATTTATGTTGTATTCTGCTTTAGCGAACTGGAAGGTTCATTTTTAAACTGGCATAGCCCGGGGATAGTCTCTTTCCCCAGGACTTTACATGCCTTTGACAGGGCTTTCCCCCAGTATAGCCGCTCCATAGCCGGGGCATAGCCCGGGGATAGTCTCTTTCCCCAGGACTTCACCTGCCTTTGACATGGCTTTCCCCCGGTATAGCCGCTCCATAGCCGGGGCATAGCCCGGGGATAGTCTCTTTCCCCAGGACTTCACCTGCCTTTGACATGGCTTTCCCCCGGTATAGCCGCTCCATAGCCGGGGCATAGCCCGGGGATAGTCTCTTTCCCCAGGGCTTCATCTGCCTTTGACATGGCTTTCTCCCGGTATAGCCGCTCCGTAGCCGGGGCATAGCCGCTTAACCCCAGCTATCACCCGTCTTTCACTTTAATTAACCTAAATAGAAAAAGCCGTCTTTAAATAAAAAAATGACTGCCGACTTGGTCGACAGCCTTAGTATTTTGAAATAGATTTTAGCAATTTATATACGATAATCGTAAAACTATTATTCTTTAATAAGCTTGAGCTCTACTGGTATAGATTCTTCGATATCTTTATCACTTAAATAATCAACAGCAGCCTGAATGGCTGTCTCACCAATTAAACCTGGCTGCTGAGCAACAGTAGCCGCCATCTCACCAGATTCAACTTTTTTGACTGCATCATCAGTCGCATCAAAACCAATAACAATGATATCTTTTCCACTCGCTTCAACTGCTTCTAAAGCACCAAGTGCCATTTCATCATTTTGTGCAAACACTGCTTCAATATCCGGGTTAGCTTGTAGAATATTCTCCATAACTGTTAAACCTTCCGAACGATCAAAGTTAGCAGTCAGGCTAGCTTTTATTTCAACTGAATCTTTTACGGCTTCGTTAAATCCATCACCACGGTCGATAGCTGCTGATGAGCCTGCTATTCCTTCTAATACAGCAACCTGAGCACCTTTTTCTACTAAAGTCAGTAAATATTCCCCTGCTAATTTACCTCCGGCCTTATTATCAGACGCGATATGAGAAACAACTTCTCCACCCTCTGACGATCTGTCTACCGTAATAACAGGAATTCCGGCGCTATTAGCTGATTCAACAGCTGAAGAAACCGCGGAGGAGTCCACTGGATTAATCATTATCATATCAACTTCTTGCTGAATTAAATCTTCCACATCAGACGCTTGCTTAGAAGCATCATCCTGAGCATCTACTACCGTGATTTTTGAATCAAGGCTTTCTGCTTTCTTTTCAGCAGCTTCACTTAATGAAACAAAGAACGGATTATTTAATGTAGACACGGAGAATCCAATGACCATATCCCCTTTTTCTTTGGATGATTTAGACTCTGATTGGCTGCCTGACTCCATTGAGCAAGCGGCCAACATAACGGATAACATTGCTGCTAACAGGATTAATGAATACTTTTTCATTTAGTACACTCCCTTTATGCTTGTTTTTTTCGATCCAAGAGAACTGCCATTAATATAACTGCACCCTTCACAACTTGTTGGAAGAATGAAGAGACTCCAATTAAATTCATTCCGTTATTAAGTACTCCGATAATTAAAGCTCCAACTAATGTACCGAATATCCAGCCACGTCCTCCCGTTAATGAGGTACCTCCCAACACAACGGCTGCAATGGCATCCAACTCATAGGATTCACCAGCTGTCGGTTGTGCTGAATTTAGACGTGATGTCAAAATTAATGCTGAAATAGAGGCTAAAAGTCCTGTAATCGCATAAACCCAAATTTTTACTCGATCCGTATTGATACCTGATAATTTGGAAGCGTCTTCATTTCCTCCCACTGCATAGACACGGCGTCCAAAAGTCGTTTTATGAAGAATGAAATATAAAACAATAAATGCTAGTATCGTAGTAATGACAGGAACAGGAATGCCTAAAAAGTACCCTTTCCCAAACATTTGAAAGGTAATAGAATCACCCAGTCCAGATACTGGCTTTCCTTCCGTATAAACAAGTGTTAATCCACGATAGATTGTCATGGTTGCCAATGTAGCGATAAATGGAGCAACTTTTCCCTTTGTGATGATAACTCCATTGATGGCACCTAAAATTAAACCGAGTATGAGAGCAGCACCCATCGCAATAATTGGATCCATTCCGCTGGCAAGTAAACTTGCTGCGACCGCACCGGTTAAGGCGAGAGTAGATCCAACAGAAAGGTCAATTCCTCCGGTCAAAATAACAAATGTCATCCCAAATGCAATTAGTCCACTTATTGAAACTTGTCTTAAAACGTTTAAAATATTTGAAACTGTCAAGAAGCTCGGATTCATAATCGTGACTACCACTATTAATAACAATAGACCAAATAACGGGCCAAGCTTTGAAAGCCACTCTTTATAGTTTACTTTAGACAATTTTCTCTCCTCCTGTTGCATAGTGCATAATTCTTTCCTGAGTCATTTCATCCTTCTCTACTACGCCAGTCAATTTGCCTTCCTGCATCACTAGTACTCTATCGGCCATGCCAATAACTTCCGGAAGTTCAGAAGAGATCATTAAAATAGCAACACCAGCCTCAGCTAATTGATTAATAATGTGATAGATTTCCTTCTTAGCGCCAATATCAACCCCACGAGTAGGTTCATCCAGAATAAGAATTTTTGGATGAGTCCCAAGCCACTTAGCAATCACAACCTTTTGTTGATTACCCCCTGAAAGAGATTTAACCGGTTGTTCTGCACTTGAGGAGCGTATTCGTAACTGATTTATGTAATTTTGAACAAGCTCATTTTCCTTGCTTGGCTTTATGACACCAGCCTTAGAACCTTTTTCTAAATTTGCAAGCATAATATTCTCTTTGATTGAGAAATCTAAAATTAAGCCTTCCGATTTTCGATCCTCTGTCACCAAGCCAATTCCTAGCTTCATAGCTTCCATAGGGGTTCGGATATGGACTTTCTGACCATCAAGGAATATTTCTCCCTGAGTAGATTTTCTATATCCAAACAGGGACTCTGCTATTTCGGTTCTGCCTGCTCCCATTAATCCAGCGAGTGCCAGCACCTCTCCCTGATGCAAGGTAAAGGACACATCTTGAAAGGCATCATCCGAACTTAATCCCTTCACTTCCAGTTTCTTATTGCCTATTTTGACACTACGGGAGGGGAAACGTTCTCCCAGCTGACGTCCAACCATCATCGCAACGATTTCATCAAATGTTGTTTCCGGAATCTTTTTCACACCTACATATGCACCATCACGCAATACGGTAATTCGATCACAAATGGCAAATATCTCTTCCATACGGTGGGAAATATAGACGAATGAAATTCCTTTGCTTTTCAACTCTCTAACAGTTTTAAATAAAGTTTGGATTTCACGATCTGTTAAAGCAGCAGTAGGTTCATCCATAACAATATATTTAGCATCAGATGCAATCGCTTTCGCAATCTCAATAATTTGTTGCTTCCCGACAGATAAATCACCTGCCCTGGTCCGTGGATGAATATCTAAGCCAAGCTTAATCAATAGCTTTTTTGTTTCCTGTTCCATTTCTTTACGTTTCAAAATGCCAAGCCCATACTTTAATTCTTTGCCGAGAAACAGATTTTCGGCTACGGTAAGGTCAGGTAAAATATTCAACTCCTGATGAATCACATGTATACCCTGCTTTTCAGAATCCTTCGCAGATTTAAAATCCATCAATTGGCCGTCGACTCTCACTTCTCCGTTGTCTTTTGTATAAATACCTGACAGGATCTTCATAAGTGTAGATTTTCCTGCCCCATTCTCTCCCATAAGTGCATGAATTTCTCCATTTAGCAATTCAAATTGGACATCCCGCAATACGACATTACCACTGAATGCTTTTGAAATACCGGACATTTGAATCATTGCTGTTCACCCACCCTTTGTTAAAAAATAACGCCGCTCTGTAAAATGATATTTGCATATGGTGAAGCTTCACCTGTACGAATGATTACCTTGGCTGCTTTAGTTTGTATTTTAAGTTCCTCATGCGTTATTTTCTCTATATCATTAAAACAACCATGAATATATCGATTTAAATCTGGATTCAAATTCTCCATTTCCTCCGCTATAAAGACCCTCTCAACTTCCAAGTCTTTAAGTACCTCTTCCAAAACAGGAATGAATCCCGGTTCTCCAAGCTTATAGGCTAAGTCGATACATAGTGTTTCGTCAGGAATTGGCAGTCCGCAATCAGCTATAACAATCTGGTCTGTATGGCCAAGTTTGGCAAAAATACCGGCCAATTCACGATTAATGATTCCTTGTTTCTTCATTAAGCTTTCCCCCTTACCCTTGCCTCTACCGCTTCTATTCCAGCCATTCCGCCTTGGGCGCCAAATCCTTCAACAGATAATGATGCGGCAATATTCGCGAAATGGATAGCCTCTTTGATGGATTTACCATTTATATAAGCATGAGCAAAAGCTCCATTAAACGTGTCACCTGCCCCTGTTGTATCAATCGGGTTTGCAGGGAATCCCTTTACGTGAATAATCTCCTTACCGTCACAATACATAGCTCCTTTATCTCCCAAGGTGACTATCAGTTTATTTGGGTACTGCCTGACTGCTTGTTCAGCTGAAAGCCCTATTATTAAACTGCATTCTGTTTCGTTAGGTGTTAAGAACGTAATCATATCCATCCAGTCCATTCTAAAATTTTGTGCTGGTGCAGGATTTACGATTACGGGAACCTTTAACTCTGAGCATAAATTCAGTATGTACTCCACTGTTTCTGGTGGAATTTCGAGCTGCATAATGACTAGTTTCGATTGTTCAATTGTCTTGCGATATTGATCTATCATTTCCGTATCGACTTTAAAATTTGCACCCGGCACTACAATGATGCGATTGTCTCGATCGTGTACGATAATATTCGCTATACCCGTACTATCAGATACTTTGCTAATTCCATTTATATCAATTTTTTCTTTTCTTAGATTATTAATGAGAATATCGCCAAAGCTATCGTTGCCGACTGCGCCAATCATCGCAACCTGACTTCCTAGGCGGGCTGCAGCAACTGCTTGATTAGCTCCTTTTCCACCTGGAATAGTTTCAAAGCGCTCCCCGAGCACGGTTTCGCCCTGCTCAGGGAATGTTCCTGATTGGCAAACTAAGTCCATATTTATACTTCCTATTATGGTAATCATTGAACTACCTCCTTTGTTGAGCCTCGAATTATTAATTGCGGAGCTACATATTCAGTCATTTGTTCGAGTTCTTCTCCATTAATTTGTTTAATCAGTAATTTGGTTGCCTTAGAGCCAAGCTCATAAATATTCTGGGCTACTGTCGATAAACCTGGCGTCGTCATTTGCCCGAGCATAATTCCATCAAAGCCGAGTATTTGCAATTGCTCCGGTACCTTTATTTGAAGAGAATGCGCCGCCTTTATTGCTCCTATTGCGGATACATCACTGCAAGCGAAGATAGCATCAATG
>JAZUQD010000370.1:0-3612 GCA_045605505.1 Pradoshia sp. | reverse complement strand
TACAATGTTCTTAGTTGCCCATTTCCACTATGTCTTAATACCGGGAACCGTTTTCGGGGTATTAGCTGGAATGTACTTCTGGTTCCCAAAAATCTTTGGTTTCAAATTAGACGAGAAATTAGGGAAAATTGCATTCTGGATCATCTCTATTTCATTCAACGTAACATTCCTTCCTCTATTCGCTTTAGGGCTAAAAGGAATGAACCGAAGAATGTATACGTACTCTGAAGAAACTGGATATGGACCTTTGAACCTTATCGCATCTTTAGGTGCTGTTGGTTTAGCAATTGGTTTTATTGTTCTCGTTTACAGCTTCTATTGGAGCTTCCGTTATGCTCCAAGATTGGCAGGAGACGCAGATCCATGGGGTGGCCGTACATTGGAATGGGCAACAAAAACTCCTGTTCCGGCCTATAACTTTGCTATCACACCTGAAGTGGATTCCGTAGACTCCTGGTGGGATCATAAGAAAGGCACACATAATCTGTTTAAACGACCTGTAGAAGAAATACACATGCCTAATAGTGACTTTAAGCCATTTCTTATGGCTGTATGCTTCTTCTTCTGGGGATTCTTCATGGTATTCAGTATGTGGATTCCGGCCATTATCACGGCACTTCCAATTATCTATCTAATGTTTGCACGTTCTTTCAAGGATGATCATGGATTCCATATATCTGTAGAAGAAATCGAAGAAGAAGAAAGAAAACTGCGAGGTGAGACAAAATGAAAATAGATGCCTCTCAACCATTGGAATATAGTACTGAACAAAATCAGCTTAAAATACTTGGCTTCTGGATTTTCCTTGGAGCTGAAATTGTCTTATTCGCTACATTGTTTACTGTCTACTTTGTACTAGAAAATCGTATAGGTGACGGACCTGCCGGGAGCGATATCTTCGCTCTTAGTGGGGTTTTAGCTGAAACCTTTATTCTTTTGGCAAGTAGCTTTACCATTGGGATTGCTATTCATGCTATGCGTATGGGCATGAAAAAAGCAATGATGGTGATGTTCTCGATTACGCTTGTCCTAGGATTAGCTTTCCTAGGCATTGAGATTTATGAGTTCTTCCATTATGTACACGAAGGAGCTTCCATCCAAACGAGCGGCTTCACATCTGCATTACTTACCTTGCTTGGAACACACGGAGCCCACGTAACAGGAGGGATTCTGTGGGGAGTCGCCATTCTGATTCAAGTGAGCAGACGGGGAATCAATCACCTTACGGCCAATAGAGCATTTATTTTCTCACTTTACTGGCACTTCCTGGACGTTGTTTGGATTTTCATCTTCAGCTTCGTCTACCTGAAAGGACTGATGTAAAATGTCTAAGTTATTCCCTAAAGAGCATATCATTGGATTTTTATCATCCATCGCTCTAACAGTGGCAGCATTATTAGTTCTTTTCCTGGATGTATCATTCGGATTTAAAATGGCTATTCTGCTAATCACTGCTGGCCTTCAAGCAAGTTTACAACTTTTCCTATTCATGCATATCAATGAATCCAAGGAAAGAAGAACACTATATACCAATATCGTTTACGCCTTATTTGTAGCCGCAGTTACTATCTTCGGTTCCATGTTTGTCTTACTTTGGGATTGGTAAACAATACGACATATATATAGGAAATGGACAGGGAATTTACTCTCTGTCCGTTTTTCTTTTTGCGAGTTTTTAAACGTAAAAGATTCACCTCCACCCTTATATCCCCTATTTATCTTTCCTTAATTAAACAGATAGGATATTCATTCAAACTTTATATCATAGATTACCTTCGACCCCTTTAAATGCTTCTATAAACTACCATGTATTCATTCGAGAAATTCTTTTATGATGGAACTATATGAACCAGGAGTGATTGTATGAAAATATCTTTAATAAATAAGGAAGGTAATATAAAAGAGGTTAAGCTTGGCTTTAGTTGGACTACTCTCTTTTTTGGAATTTTCCCTGCTTTACTGCGCAAGGACTATAAATGGGCAGTAATCATGCTTTCAATAGCTATTACAATTAATCTCTTTGCATTTGGATTAGGTGCATTACTAACCAGCAGTATTTTCGCCTTTATCTATAATAAAATCTATATTAAAAACCTACTCACAAACGGCTATCGCCCTGTTTATGCAGCTGATCGAGAAATATTAATTAAGAAACAGCTGTTAGCTGCTTAAAGTTATGATGGTCCCAAATAGCTCAAATTTTGTATTTGGCTTAAGGGACCATTTCTATCACATTCGATCCACTCTTCTCTTTTTCCTTGAAAAACCTGTTGACAACTCAACGACCCACTCTATCTCACACGAAAAATGAATCCTGCAAGGAATGATTGACATAAAATAAAGCCATCTTATAGAATGAAACAGTCACTCATTTATATAGACCAGTCATTATACTTGAAGAGAGGGATTCCATGTGAGTGCAAAAAATGACTCGCGTCAAAAGATTTTAGAGGCTGCTACTCGTCTTTTTAACATACAGGGATATCATGCGACAGGCTTAAATCAAATTTTGAAAGAAAGCGGTGCACCTAAAGGGTCTTTATATTATCATTTTCCAGATGGTAAAGAGCAACTGGCCGTGGAAGCTGTCAATAGAATGGCCGTTCAAATTGAAGATGATATTAAGCTGGCAATGAATAAGTATGAGGATGCTGTGGAGGCATTACAATATCATGTTGATAAAATCGCTCAACATTTCAATGAAAATGACCTTTTTGAAGGTTTACCAATCGGACTATTGGCCGCAGAAACATCCTTAATGAGCGAACCTTTACGTAAAGCGTGCAAGGCTGCATTTGAGGGCTGGGAAACACTTTATTATGACAAAATGATTCAAGATGGATTTGAACCAGAAAAAGCCTACCGTCTAAGTCTGTTGATTAATTCAATGATCGAAGGAGCCATCACCCGCTCGCTTACCAATTTAAATGGCCAACCTTTACTAAACATCTCTAAATGTCTGCCCGATATAATAAAGAAATAAGCAGACAAAGATATAGATTCTTAACAGCTTATTATATAGACTGGTCTAGTAATGCATATAATGAAAGGGGAATACTATTTGAGTAATTATCAAGACACAAACTTAGAAAACAAACAAATTAAGCCACTTCCAATCGTCATTGCTATTATGATTGGTGCTTTTATTGGACTCTTTAGTGAAACGGCCTTAAATATGGCTTTCACAAACATTATGGATGACTTTCAAATTGGGCCTCACGTCGTTCAGTGGTTAACAACCGGCTATTTACTTGTACTAGGAATTCTTGTGCCTGTAACAGCATTGCTTCTTCAATGGTTTACGACCAAACAATTATTTAGCACCTCCCTCATTTTTTCGATTGTAGGAACATTAGTAGGAGCTATGGCACCCAATTTTGAAATTCTACTTTTAGCCCGTGTCATTCAGGCTGTAGGAACAGGTCTCTTACTACCACTAATGACAAACGTTATTATGGTTATATATCCTCCTCATAGACGTGGGACCATCATGGGAATGATGGGGCTTGTTATTATGTTCGCACCCGCTGTCGGTCCAACTCTTTCAGGATTAATAGTAGACAGTCTGGGCTGGCAATCTATTTTTTGGATGTGTTTACCTTTACTTATTTT
>JAZUQD010000369.1:0-2859 GCA_045605505.1 Pradoshia sp. | reverse complement strand
GCTTGCCTGAGCAGTACTTTGTTTGCTCTTGTTTGTTGCCGTTTTAACAGCAGTAGTGGATTTTACTTTTAATACTTTGTTTGGATAAATGATGTCGGATTTTAGACCATTTAACTGTTTAAGGGCTGCAACGGTTGTGCCGCTTTTATTGGCAATGGCCGACAAGGTATCCCCTTTTTTGATTGTATATGTAGTGGAATCGGCAGAAGCAGATCCAGCATATGTGACAGAAAGAATGGCTACGGCAGCAAATGCGGCAGCTTTTGTTTTCAAATAGAACTCCCCCTTTGTAATATTATCTCCTATAATATAGTAACACAGGAAAAATAATGTTGAAACTTGTTTCTATGGTATTGAACGAAAAGGACTATATGACTCTATTGAAAATAATGGTAATATTGGGTCTAAATGTACATTCGAAGAAGTGAGAGGAGAAATAGAATGAAGAGATTTATCGTGGCGCTGAGCATAGTCATTTTGGCCTTTGCTCCGTTACCCACTGTTAATGCAGCTAGTCAAAACTCAAAAAATAACAAAGAAACGACTGACCGGGTTATTGTAAAGGTGAGCCAATCAAAGTTGGTGAATCGATTTCTTCAATACGGCAGTTCAATGCTAGAAAAGAAGATTAATCTTATGACAGTGGAGAAGCCAAATAACAAATCTATGGCTGCCTTTTTGAAGGAGTTGAAAAATCAACCGGGAGTTCTCTATGCGGAGCCTGATTATAAGGTGACTCTAGATGCTCTGCCAAATGATCCTTTACTTAAGAATCAATGGCATCATACGGTTATTCAATCAGGGCAAGCGTGGAATACGACAAAAGGTTCTCCGCAAACGATTGTTGCTGTCATTGATAATGGGATTGATTTAAAGCATCCAGATCTTTCGCAGAATATTGTTAAGCCATTTGATATTGTAGCCAATACCAATAAGAAGATGCCTGTCGGGGAGCATGGTACGCATGTAGCCGGTCTGATTGCTGCGGTTCATAATAATAAAATAGGCGGTTCGGGAGTTTCCCCTGCTGTGAAAATTATGCCAGTCAATGTTTTCGTGAATGACGAGGCTTATCTATCGGATATCATTAAAGGGATTCAATATGCGGTGAAATCTGGGGCAGATGTTATTAATATGAGCCTTGGAATGTATGAAAGTTCTAAAGCATTAAATGATGCTATTCAGGCCGCATATAAAAAGGGCGTTCTAATTGTCGCAGCAGCCGGGAATGAACAGACTACTAGACCATCCTTCCCGGCAGCTTTGCCAAATGTGTTATCTGTTAGTTCTACGACCCAGTTTGATAAAAAATCTTATTTCTCCAATTATGGGACAACGATTGACCTTTCAGCACCCGGTTCAGAAATTACGTCTACTTTGCCTAATAATAAATATGGGGCAATGAGTGGAACCTCCATGGCTTCCCCTATTGTAGCTGGGGCAGCTGCATTGGTTCTATCAAAGGAGCCTAAATTAACAAATGAACAGGTGGCTTATCGGTTGACATCTACGGCCAATGACCTTGGGGCAAAGGGGAAGGATACCAGTTATGGAGCTGGCAGAGTCAATGTGGCGAATGCTCTGAAATACCGTTTGCTTGCTAATCCGGTGGTCAGCCAACTAACCGACAAAGATAAAGCGATTCGTATACAGTACAAAGAAGCATTTAAAGGTAAAGTTATTGTGACTGGAAAAACAAGAATTGAAAAGCAGATAAATTCAGATCGAGGATTTAATCAGCTGATCAGCATTCCTTTGCAAAAAGGTGAATCCATTGTTTCTATTAAGTTAGTAGATGAAAAAGGGAATGAGAGTTGGCCTGTTAAAAGGAAGGTAAAAGATGCCACACCACCAGCAGCACCTAAGATGACGAGTATAGGAGACAATAGTAAAATCGTTCAAGGGAAAACAGAAGTTGGTGCTAAAGTTACTGTCCGCAAAGGGAATGCCCAATTGGCATCAGGGAATGCAAACAGTGCAGGTGATTTTAAAATCACGATGAACGCAGCCCAAAAGGCAGGTTCTGTTCTTTATATTCAAGCGACTGATAAAACAGGGAACAAAAGCCCAGCAGTCAAAGCAGTCGTGAAGGATAAAACAGCACCTAAATTACTCAATATAAATAAATTCACTCCAAGCTCAACAAAGGTAAAAGGAACAACTGAGCCGAATGCTAACGTTGTTGTAAAGATCAACAATAAAGTGATAGGGAAAGGAAAAGCGAATAAATCCGGAAGCTTCTCTGTCACGGTGAAAAAGCAGAAAGTGAACACAACCATGAGAGTTTATTTATCTGATACAGCTGGAAATACAAGTTCTTACAAGTTGACGGTTAGGAAATAATCGAAAAAGCCTGTGATAAAAATTCACAGGCTTTTTCTAATGGTAAAGTTAGGTAACCTTTTGTTTCTAACCTCTATCATTACTTACTTGTTATTTGGATCTTTTTCGGCAGATATCTATAATAAACGCTTTATATAGAAGACATAGCGACTTATTCAAAGTAAGTATTAGTGCAAAATTAGTATGTGAAATACTATAACTTTGTCTTTTTTTAGAAACATATGGTAATTATTGTTAAACCATACTATAATAAATTTTGAAATGTAATAATCTTGTAATAATAAGTTTGAGGGGGAGAAAAATGAAACGATTAGCCTTATCTTTAGTAGCTTTTCTGTTGTTATTTACGGTTATGAAGCCAGGAGTCGGTTTTGCTGCAATGAATGAAGAAGAGTTTAACAAGTTTGCTGAAACAGAAGGGATTTCACCCGACACATTAAAAGAACTTATACTTACATATTTTGGGGAAGAATATTCCGATTATAACTCGATTGATGAATTAAAGATGGCATTGGG
>JAZUQD010000368.1:0-9224 GCA_045605505.1 Pradoshia sp. | reverse complement strand
CACGTGTTACTCACCCGTCCGCCGCTAATCTTCAGGGAGCAAGCTCCCATCTGATTCGCTCGACTTGCATGTATTAGGCACGCCGCCAGCGTTCGTCCTGAGCCAGGATCAAACTCTCCATAAGATGTTTGATCTAGCTATTTTTTGAAGCAAATTGACGAGATTTTAAAAATCTCTTATTTTAGACTTGCTTGGCGTTTCGTTTTGTTTAGTTTTCAAAGAACAATCTGTCGTGTTAGCGACTTTTACATTATATCAAGATAGCTTTTCGATGTCAAGCATTTCTTTTAATGTAATTTACTAACATTTTTAAATCATTGTCACAAAAATGCGACTGTCTTATCATATCATCGCTGACCTCGTAAGTCAACAACTTTTTTAAAGTTTTTTTATCGCCGTATCACTCCGAAATGTTTATCGCAGCAGCGACGTTTATTAATATATCATCCTTAAATCATTTGGTCAATATAATTTTTTAAATTTCTTTATGAATTTTATAATACCTGTGAAAAAGCTTCGCTCCCTTAGTCTTTTCAAATACAACATCAATGTAGCCACGATCAATCAAATACTCGAGTAATATCCTTAAATCTTCTCCGTAATAACGTAATTCTCTATGAGAATACAATTCATCGAATGACCAATATCTTTCTTCTTTTTCACCTATAATTTCTACTATATGCCCAGCCCCAGATTCTGTTCTTGTATGAATAAAAAAATCACTAACGAGGAAAAGAAGCTCCAATCTTTGTTTAAGACTTTCTTCACTATAAACCAACTCTTCATACAGTTTATAAATATCAGGCCCTATTTGTTTAACCTGATTCCATACGGTTACTTCAGGATAAAATCCTTTTTCAATGATTTCTAATCTCGCAAGATGGTGAAGGGCGTGGATAATCTGATTATACGCATCTAATGAATCTCCCTGATCAAATAGCTCTTTCCCATCCATATAACTACGTATGAGTCTTGCAAATTCTATTCCCTTTTTTATCTTCCTTCCATAGAACGGAAACTCATTTAATTCTCTTTTTAAAGATGCCAAGTAATCATTACGGTCAAACAGGACCTTTCCATTATAAATCCAATCAATAATTTTTTTATTATTACCCAGTAGCCTCCACTCATTTAACTTTTCTTCTGTTACGATGTGGAGTGCTGCTTTTTTATCTTCATACGCATAATGTTTAATATAGACCGGTTGATTATCCTTACTATTCGTAATGATCAATAGGATGTAATCAAATGTATCTGTAACGGGACTTTCCGATGAATTTTTCTCAACTAATAAAACTCCTTTTGTATCCGGATTACTAGCTCTTTCTTGATAAACGGGTCTTAGAATATTTTCCATGGTCCATTCCTCCACAATTTATTCACTCTTATTATCTATTCAACAATATTCGACAAACTCCTGCCACTATTTTGATATCTAATGTTATTAAATCCACTGGATAATATGGTATATTATAGAAGAAAAAGGGGGATACACGGTGGCAAAGTACTCGAGTAAAATTAATAAAATACGAACATTTGCACTTAGCTTGATCTTTATAGGTTTTATTATAATGTACGCTGGAATTTTCTTTAGAAACTCACCGCTCATGATGACTATTTTTATGGTACTTGGGCTATTGTCTATTATTGCTAGTATGGTCGTATATTTCTGGATAGGAATGCTATCAACTAAAGCTGTACAGGTTGTATGCCCAAATTGCAATAAATATACGAAAATATTAGGTAGAGTGGATATGTGCATGTATTGTAAAGAACCATTAACACTTGATAAAGACTTAGAAGGAAAAGAATTCAACGAAGATTACAATAAGAAAAAGTTAAACAATAAATAAAAGAAAAAGCTGGCAATGAGCCAGCTTTTTCTTTTATTTATCCATTATCAATATTTAAATGATTAATGTACTTCTTTAGCAGAACAGTCTGGACAATCACCATAAATCTCCATACGGTGATGCGTTACTTTGAACCCTGCAACATGCGACGCAAGATGTTCTACTTCATCAAGACCCGGATAATGAAAATCAACTATTTTTCCACACTTTTCGCATATAATATGATAGTGATCTGATGATACAAAATCAAATCGACTGGATGAGTCTCCGTACGTCAACTCTTTTACTAAGCCAACCTCTTTAAACACACGCAAATTGTTATATACTGTTGCTACGCTCATATTAGGAAATTTACCTTCCAACGCCTTGTATATTTCATCAGCTGTTGGATGCGCATGGGCAGTAATTATATACTCGAGTATGGCATGACGTTGCGGAGTCATGCGGACACCAGTTTGTTTCAAAGTATCTAACGCTTCTTTTAGTTGTGGTTGAGACACCGTCATGCACTCCTTTTTTATCTATTCTCACTTTATAATTGTTATAATAAGTTTACTTGATGATCAGTTGAGTTGTCAATATTTCCAGCATTTCACACAAATATATTATACCAATGTGTTGGAAACCCCTACTCAAGAATTATGTAAAGTTGGTTCCATTTTCCCCAATTTGTAGTTTACATATCTAGCAATGATAAACAAGAGGTCGGATAACCTGTTCAAATATTTTAGAACTAAAGGATTTACCTCTTCTCCAAGAGCAACCGTATTTCTTTCCGCTCTGCGTATTACTGTTCTGGCTACATGAAATGCCGCGCCAGCAGGATGGCCTCCCGGGAGTATGAAATTTGTGAATGGGGGTAACTCCTCATTCAGTTCATCAATATAAGCTTCCATTTCGTCAATCGACTCTGCCTTTAGTACCCAACCAACTTTTTTTCCGTATGGAGTGGCCAATTCTGCCCCAACATGAAATAAATCAGTTTGGATCTTATGAAACTCCACTAACAATTTTTCTTTACCCGAGAAATTTACATCATTTAAATAACTAAGCCCCAACCCAATCATAGAATTCCCTTCATCGCAGGTTCCATACGCTTCAACACGTTGGTCAGTTTTGGATACACGTGTTCCATAAACTAGAGAGGTTTGTCCCTTGTCACCTGTTTTCGTATAAATTTTCATCTTAATACCCCTTCCTTATATCAATTCTATTCACATAATCATCATGCTTATGATTAATAAACCGCTGAAAGTTCTCTTCAAATATAGTAAATGCGCGAGGTAAGTATTTTTTTGAACTACTCGAAGTATGTGGTGTAATGGTTAGATTTGGATAAGACCAAAGCTCGCTGTTTTTATTCAAGGGTTCATCCGGAAAAACATCAAGCACCATATGACCGATCACTTGATCATTCAACACCTCATGAATTGTCTCTTCTTTCATTAAATCTCCACGGCCAATATTGATAAACATCGCGTCGTTCTTCATCAATTCAAAGTGTTTGTATTTTAAAAGGCCCTTAGTTTCCGAAGTACTCGGTAGTACAGACACAATAAAATCTGCATTCGGTAGGGTATCCTCAATTTGAGACACTTTGATAGTATCATCAAAATATGAGCTAGGGGAATTACCACTACGATTCATACCAATCGTGTTCATTCGAAAAGATTTGCCTAATCTGGCTATTTCATTCCCAATTGCACCAGTACCCAATACGAGAAGAGTTTTCTCATTAAGCTCACCAAAGGGGAGCTTCTTATTCCATATATGATTACTTTTATTTACTGCCATTGTCGGAAATTGCTTTATATAAGAAAGCATCATTCCCATTACATACTCTGCCATCGGAATGGCATGAATCCCTCTTGCATTTGTAACCATTATATCCCTTTCCCTAATGGGATCAAAAGGTAATTTCTCTAGCCCAGCTGACATAACGCTGATCCATTTCAAATTCGAGGCCTCGTTCATTAGTTCTTCATCGAGATCTTCTCCATATGTAATGAGCACATCCATTTCATTAATCAAAGATCCTGCATTTTTCATACCTTTACAAAAGTGAAACTCATACCCCTTGTACGATTCAACCAAACGCTCCCGAATCTCCGCCGGAGGATAAATTGTAGAAACAATCTTCATCCAAAAACCCCCTTTATCTACCTAACATAATAACATCTTTTCCCAAAAGAAGAAGCTGAGACGACTGAATTAAGGAACGAAAACTAAATACACCACGTCCTGTGGCAACATACTTGTTCTTACAATAAAAAAACGGACAGCTAGTTCATCTGCTGTCCTTCAATGTTGTATGAGGAGGTATTCCCTGATTCTATCCTATTCAAAATAGCTTGTTGTGCTTGGTCTTTTGCCGTGATTTTATAAAAACAGACTGTTATTGCTCTAAAAGTGAAGCAGGATTTAATCCTTTTAATTCAGGGTGTACAAATACTCCATCTTTCCTGATCAATTGTCCATCAAAATAAATTTCCCCTCCGCCAAATTCAGGTCGTTGAATAAGCACCATATCCCAATGGATAGAAGATACATTGCCATTGTCGGCAGCTTTATAGGCTAGGCCTGGAGTAAAGTGAAGGCTCCCGCAAATTTTCTCATCAAATAAAATATCTCCCATCGGATTTTTAATCAATGGGTTGACTCCCAATGCAAATTCCCCAATATAACGGGCACCTTCGTCGATATCCAAGATTTTATTAAGTTTGTCCTCTTGGTCCGCTTTGGCTTCAATTATTTTTCCATCTTTAAACGTCAAGCGAATATCTCTAAAGGTAGTCCCTTGATAAGGACAAGGCGTATTATAGGTAATGGTTCCATTCACGCTGTTTTTAACAGGTGCTGTATACACTTCTCCATCCGGTATATTTCTTTCCCCAAAACACATCACTGCTGGAATTTCTTTAATAGAAAAAGAAAGGTTCGTTCCCGGTGAAATAATCCGCACTTGATCCGTTTGTTCCATTAATGCCTTCAACGGCTCCATAGCCTCCTGCATTTTGGCATAATCAATTGTACAAACATCAAGCAGAAAATCTTCAAATTGAGTTGTACTCATCCCTGCTTTTTGAGCCAGTGATTTAGTTGGATAGTTCATTAATACCCAACGACAATTATTAATATAATAATCAACGACTGGTTTCATTACTTTTCCACTGAGCTGAAATTTTTCTGATGGAATCTCAGCAAATTCCGCATCATTCTCTTCACCAACCACAACAATAACAGCATCCATATCTTTGAATTTCTTCATGTCCCAATTAGCCATAATTTCGAGCTGTTCCTGACTATACCCTTTCGCTACATGTTTATGAATTTCATCATCCAGCATTTGAACAAACGGATAGGCTCCAAGCTCGTAAGCTTGATCGACTAATTCTATCAGTAGCGGTTTGGTAATGTAGTGGCCTTCTATCAATACTTTTTCACCCTTCTCCAATCGAACTGAGTGGGTAAGAAGTTGTCTTGCTAATTTTTTAATTCGTGGATCTCTCATACTCTTTCCACCCCTTTTCTAGGTTAATGTAATCCCTATTAATAAATATACATACTTTCCTCTGCTTATCCTTTAGTTTTAAAAAAAGCAGGCATAAAAAATGCCTGCTACATACGTTCTATTAGGATAATTCATTTTTAATAAAGGTTAAAGCCTCTTCCACATGCCCTTTTACCTTCACCTTTCGCCACTCTTTTACCACCGTACCCTCTTTATTAATGACGAATGTAGACCGCTCGGTTCCCATATATTCATTTCCAAAATTCTTTTTCAATACCCATACACCATATGCTTTAGATAATGTATGATCGGGATCTGACAACAATAAAAACGGAAGGTTATGCTTCGTTTTAAATTTTTCATGCTTGTCCACCGGATCAGGACTAACTCCAACAATAATCGTATCCAATTCTGCAAATGAAGCATGACTTTCTCTGAAATCACAGGCTTCAGTCGTGCAACCCGGTGTCATATCTTTAGGATAAAAATATAAGACCACGTTTTTTCCCTTGAAATCAGCTAATGTAACCTCTTGGCCATTATTTCCCTGCAGCTTAAATTCTGGTGCCTTGTTACCAACTAAATTACTCATAAGCTCACTCCCTTAGTTTGTTAAAAAATTTAGAAACAAATCGTTCTATCATAACTATACCTAATTTTAGTTCATTTTTGCATGATCAAAGTCAATAGCCGTCCTTACTACAAAGGCAGCTGGCAAAGCATAACCAATTAAAGCTTCAAGCGACGCAATCCATCTGCCAAATCCCACAGGAACCATGTCTCCGTAACCAACAGAGAGCAGGGTCATTGTACTAAAATAGAAGGAAGAAGCAAGTTTCGTTAAAATTCCTCCCACTACAGGTAGCCCGTTTAAATGAATAACTGGTCCAAATTTTATTTCCAACAGGACATACAATAATCCAAAACCTATTAGTATTGTGAAGTACACCGTAATGATCCAATAAAGATAATCAAGTGAAATCCGTTCAGTCCTGGTTGGGTCGGTTGGCATCAATAGACCTCTTAAGCTCATTAGTAATGTAATAATGACTGCAAAAAATAGGATATAGAACAAAGGTAACACCCCTTTTTATCATGAACAACATTTGTAATATATACGCTTATATAGGCATACCTATGATTGCTTGTATGTGAATCAATTGGAATGAATGGATCACAATGTACAAGTAAATAATTCCAGTGCTACAATATAGCAGGTAAAGATGAAAGGGGAAATATAGAATGAATCACGCTCAATCAGAAACATTGCATACTGAAGCTATGCAACACATCGTTGGCGGTGTCAACTCACCATCCAGATCTTTCAAGGCTGTTGGCGGAGGATCGCCAGTAGCAATGGAGAGAGCAAAGGGTGCTTATTTTTGGGATGTTGACGGCAATCAATATATTGATTACCTTGCTGCCTATGGACCTATCATTACTGGACATGCCCATCCACATATCACAGAAGCTATTACAAAGGCAGCTGAAAATGGCGTCCTTTATGGGACTCCCACTCCCTTTGAAGTGAAATTTGCAAAGATGCTTAAAGAGGCTATCCCTTCAATGGATAAAGTGCGATTTACAAACTCTGGAACCGAATCAGTTATGACAACGATCCGTGTAGCAAGAGCCTATACAGGAAGAGATAAAATCATTAAATTCGCAGGCTGTTATCACGGACATTCCGATCTCGTTTTAGTAGCTGCCGGATCCGGCCCTTCTACACTTGGTACTCCAGATTCAGCCGGTGTACCAAAAAGTATCGCACAGGAAGTTATCACTGTTCCTTTTAATGATATAGATGCTTATAAGGAAGCAATCAATAAGTGGGGAAATGAAATTGCAGCTGTTTTGGTTGAACCGATTGTCGGTAACTTTGGTATTGTTGAGCCTAAACCCGGTTTTCTAGAAGCTGTTAATGACATTACTCATGCAGCAGGAGCACTTGTTATTTATGATGAAGTAATTACGGCTTTCCGCTTTATGTATGGTGGTGCCCAAAATCTCCTTGGTGTGGAGCCTGATATGACTGCACTTGGAAAAATAATCGGCGGTGGGTTGCCAATTGGTGCTTATGGCGGAAAGAAAGAAATTATGGAAACTGTTGCTCCCCTTGGACCTGCCTATCAAGCAGGCACAATGGCTGGAAATCCAGCTTCCATGTTAGCTGGAATGGCATGCCTTGAAGTATTGAAAGAAGAAGGCGTATATGAACGCCTTGACCAACTTGGTATGAAACTGGAGCAAGGGATCCTTCAGGCAGCCGAAGAACATAATGTTTCTATTAAAGTTAATCGTTTAAAAGGTGCTTTGACGGTTTATTTTACTGATTCCACTGATGAGATTAGTAATTATGCTCAAGCAGAAGCTACGAATAGTGAAGTATTCGGACGGTTCTTTAAACTTATGCTTGAACAAGGCATAAATTTGGCACCATCAAAATATGAAGCATGGTTTTTAACAACCGCTCACACAGAAGCCGATATAGAAGCAACCATTAAGGCAGTACATCACGCATTCAAATCATTATAAATACAATAAGATGAATAAATATACACATTATCAATTCTGCTTTTGGTGGCAGAATTGATAATAACCCCTTTTAGTAAGCGCTTACATAAAGATTTTTCGATTTTAATAACCATATAATGTTTATTTTTCAATAAAACGTAATGTATATTTAATTGATTTCTGAAAATTCTAATGATAATATAAATCTACTAGTTACTGATTATTCAAAACCCTCAAAACCTGTATTTCCTTCCTCATCAGTTTTCCAAAGTAAACAAAAACCACAAGTTAAAGCAGGAGGTGAACCGGCATCGAATAGGCGCAAGCTTATAGTTGCCTAATTTATGAACCCAAAATGGAGTCCTAGTACGTTTATCAATTACCGTGAATCAGAACATGATGCTTGCGGAATTATTGCATGTATTGAAAAGAAAAGAATACCTACTCGAGATAATATTTTTGCGTGTATTGATGCCCTGGTTACCATGAATCATCGGGCCGGTTTTATAAACGGTGAAGGTGATGGTGTTGGTATTCACATAGATATCCCCCGTCTTTTATGGAAAGAGAAGCTAAAAAACTCGGGTGCAGATGCTGCTTTGGCTGATCATACTCATTTTGTAGTGGGCCACTTTTTTATTAAACGTGAGGCGGAGAAACAACAAACTATTGAGGAAATAATCAAACTAGCAAACGAAAAAGATTTAAAAGTGATCTATGTATCTGATGAAGCCTATTCTACTGATGCATTAGGTCCAATAGCCTTACAGGAAAACCCTGTTTTTCTACAAATCGCTTTTATGGCAAATGAAAATTTAAGCGAACCTGCATTAACAGCATTGTTATTTGATTTAACGATCACAATCGAGAAAAACAACCACATCCATGTATCATCGCTCAGTCAATATCATGCCATATACAAAGTGATGGGTGCTGGAGATATTTTACCTAAATATTATCCAGACCTAGCAAGTCCATTAGTCGCTTCGACAATGACGCTTGGTCATAATCGTTACTGTACAAACACACTATCCAGTTTCTTTCGTGTTCAACCATTCAGTGTCCTTGGTCATAATGGTGAAATCAATACCATTGCCAAATTGCGCGATGAAGCAAGTATGATTGGTGTACCATTAGTAAATGGCGGGAGCGATTCACAAGATTTAAGTCGCACATTGGAGACATTTATTTACCGTGAAGGCTTTTCTTTATTTGAAGCGCTTGATATTATCTTCCCTCCAATAATTAATGAAATAAAGGAATATTCGCATGACCTTCAGGATTTGTATACTTATTTGCGTGAAAGCTGGGGCCATTTTGCACAAGGCCCGGCAGGTATTATTTCC